>JBNJHJ010000055.1:0-9185 GCA_051748365.1 Campylobacterota bacterium | reverse complement strand
TGCTGTCGCGTCATCCTGAACTTGATTCAGGATCTCTGTCATGAAACCGACCCGCTACTTTCTCCAACCTAGATGCCAAATCAAGTTTGGCATGACGGAGGATCATTTTTTATATATTACTAATCTTATGGATTATCCAGTATCCAAACCCTAAAATAAGCGCACTCATTATAGCTATTGTTATCGTTCCTGCTTGACTTTCCATACAATCTCCTTATAATCCCATTGCATCGGCCATTTTCCACATCGGCAAAAATATCCCCAGTGCTAGCACTAGCACAAATCCCGCAATTCCTGCAATCAATAGCGGTTCTATCATCGTAGCGACATTATCGATGAGATGCTGATATTTCCCGCGATATACCTTTGCTACTTTATCAAGCATCTTATTTAGCGACCCGCTTCGCTCTCCGGCACTTACCATCTGCACGACCATACTATCAAACTGCCCCGATTCTTTAAACCCGTCTGTAAGATTACGTCCATCTTCGACTGCCTGCTGGATCTTATCAAGTTGTTCTTTCATATACGCATTTTCAACCACATCTCCGGAAGCTTTGAGCGCATCGATGATAGGAATACCCGAATTTGAGAGTTTATCAAAAATATAGATATATCTTCCTAGCATCGAAAGATAGATCACCTTGCCTACGATATACATCTTTAAAAGCATCCTATCAAAAAAATACTTTATCTTATAACTTTTTTTATACCCGTACCCCAAAGCCATAAAGATCCCAAAGCCACCCACTAATATGTAAGGACCATATGACACAAGCGCATTTTCAAACCAAAGCAGCACTTTTGTAGGAATAGGCAGATCAGCACCCATAGAGCTAAACATACTCTCAAACTGCGGTACGACAAAAACAATAACAATACTAAAAGCAATACCCATTGCAAAGATTGTCATTGTGGGATAGCGTGTCGCTTTTTTAAGCTTCATACGGTTTTCATGGATCTCTTCCATGATATCGGCTAATCTTGAAGTTGCCCCATCAAGTGAACCTGTTTGTTCTCCCATATCAAACATACTGATGCTTAAACTTCCAAGTTGCGTTTCAAACCGCCTTGCAGCTTTTGTCAGACTCACACCGCTTTCAACATCTTCAATGACAATACGCAAAATCTCTTTAAGCATCTTATCATGAGTAAAAGTATACGCCTCTTCTAAACACTCATTAATCGGCATCCCCGCATCAAGCATCGTCGCAATCTGACGCAGTGCGGAGATATAGCTTTCGGTGTGTACTCTTTTGTTTTTGATCGGGCTATCAAACGATGCTTGAAATTTACGAAACTTTTCGCTTAAGGGCTCCGAACTCTCCTCTATCCCAAGCAGCACCCCTCTTTTTTGAAACTTAAACGTCTTGATCGCTTCGGCTTTACTGCGCTCTTGTAGGTAAGTTGATTTTTTCTTTCCGTGGGCTTTGTATAAAATTTTAAAATACTGCATCTAGCCTCTTGTTACTCTATATATCTCTTCAAGCGTCGTATCACCGCGCAGCGCTTTGGTCAAGCCGTCATTGACCATCGGTTCATACACTTTAAGTTCTTGCGCTTTTTTAGCAATATCAAACTTATTTTTGCCAAGCGTGACCATATGCGAAATATCTTCGGTGACTTTGAGCACTTCACACAGCATCACACGCCCAAGATAGCCTGTAAAACTGCACTTTCTGCACCCTTTGCCTTTATAAAACTGAAAGCTTTCGGGAAGCTGTTTGAACACTTTTCTGATATATTTGTGGTGTGGGGTGTATTTAACACGACAATGCGGGCAGTTTTGTCGCACTAATCGCTGTGCCACTACCCCAATAAGCGAATCGGCAACAAGATAACTCTCAAGCCCCATCTGATTCATCCGTGTAATCGCGCTAGGAGCGTCATTGGTATGCAGGGTTGAAAAGACTAAGTGACCGGTCAAAGATGCTTGCGCGGCAGCATTGAGCGTATCAAGATCACGCACCTCCCCAACCATGATGATGTCGGGATCTTGTCTTAAAAATGATTTCAACGCCGCAAAATAACCAAACCCGACCTTTTCGTTAGTCTGTATCTGTTGCACTAGCGGCAATTCATACTCGATAGGATCTTCTACCGTCATCACTTTGTTTTCGATACTTTTTACTTCATTTAGCGCAGCATACAGCGTCGTGGTTTTTCCGCTTCCTGTAGGACCTGTGACAAAAACAATACCATAGGGACTTTTGATAAGCTCCTCAAGGCGCGTAAGATTTTCTCCCTCTACCCCGATATCATTAAGCGAAAGCAAGATCTTATTTTGATCGAGTATCCGCATCACAAGCGATTCTCCGTGCATCGTAGGTGTGGTAGAGAGTCTAAAATCATAATCCCCGCCCTCAACCTGCAACCGAAAACGCCCGTCTTGCGCTTTTCTCTTTTCGGAGATATCAAGATTTCCTAAAATCTTAATACGTGAGTTTAAAGCAGTATAGATATCAAGATCAAATACAAAGTTTTCCTTTAATACTCCGTCAACTCTACTTCGCACCGATACTTTGTGTTTATCGGGTTCGATATGCAGATCACTAGCACCTTGTTTTACCGCATCTTTAATGATTAAGTTGATCAGCTGCATAATCGCACTAGATTCACCGTTTGCTTTGTTGCCCTCAAGTGAAAGTTCTCGCTTGATGTTCTCAACAAGTCCACGCGTTGCATCGATGATTCTCAAACGATCAAAAATATGCGTCATATCCGCTTCAAGTGCTATATGCAGCTTGATAGGCTTTGTAGCAATGGTTCGCTCTAACACTTCTAGCGCGTCATAGTTCAGCGGATCGGAAGTTGCTACAAAAATATGATCTTCATCTTCACCAAAGGGGATCGCTTTTGCGTTTTTGAGCATACTCATGGAGTATTTTGAAATGATCTTAAAATCGATATTTTGCCCATACAGATCCACAAAATCAAGCTTTAACTGCTTGGCAAGTGCTTGGGCAATCTCTTTTTGCGAAACAAAACCGCTATCGACAAGCACTTCCCCAAGCTTTTTGGTAAAATCGCTCTCTTTTTGTCGTCTTAGTGCAATCTGTAGCAGATCGTCACTCAGTAGCCCCTCATCAATTAAAAGATCACCCAATCGAAGTTTTGATTTTTGCATTACTCTTTTACCTCTTTGTCTTGCATCTTTTGTAATTGATCTTCTATCGCATCTTTAAGCTGCTCTAATCGATCACTGACGCGTTGGTTTAAAAAGTACGTCAACACCGCTACAGCTTCTTCATACCGCTTAAGACGGTACAGCGACTTTGCATAGAGTTCAAACACCTTTTCTTGAGAACTTTGCAACTCATCAGCCTTTTTTAACCACTCGATCGCTTTTGCATACTCTTTTTGCTCATAGTATGTGTACGCTATCACGTACGCTCTTTCATAATGCGGTCTTTGATTATATATCTTTATTTTTCCCGCAAGTGAGCTTACCTCTTTGGGTTGGATAAGTCCCTCTTTTATAAGTTGTTGCTGTTCATTTTCCTCAGTGGGTGCTTGCTCTTTTGCCTTTTTTTGTATTGCGTTGTCATCTGTCTGACTTTGTGCATGAGTACCCTCTTTTGGAGCGACAACCTCTTTTGTCTGCACCTCTTTTGCTTGCTGTTTGAGTGCTTTTTTCTCTTGGGTATCTGCTACGCTCTTTGCGTATAAACTTTCTACGTCATAGTTGTGGTACGCGTTTAAAACCAGTTTTCTCTTTTCTGTCGGTTTTGGTTCTTGTGCCGTTGGATCCTTTGGCTCTTTTTGGCTTTTGGACTCAGCTCTCTTTTTGGTAGCGTTTTTATCATTTTGGGGTGTTTGATTTTGCAATGTTTTCTCAATCTCTTCTAACTGAGGCATCGCCTGCTGCGGGCTTTTACTTTCATCTACCTCTTTTGGTTTCATCACATACCATGCACTGCCCAAAAGCAACAAAATCACAACACTTAGCAATACCGTTTTGCCGTATATTTTCATATAGTATCGCTTGCACCGTTTTTTTAAATCATTGTATCTACTATGCATCAATAAGCCCCACATCTATAGCTGCCATGGTCAAAAGGCATCTATCTAGTTTTATATCTTTGAGCATTCCGTTTTGTTTTTTGTAATCTAGCAGTTCAAATATCGCCTGTAGCATGCGCTTGATCGCTCTGAGATTTCCTTTTGTAAACTTTTTGATCAGCTTCAAACAGTTTTTGCTAAACAACTCTTGCAACTCCCCGTGCGAGTTCTTGAGCATCACGTCATTGATATACTGTGCAATCTCGCTTGCTTGCATCTCATCAAGCTCTACGACATGTTTTTTTCGGGATTTAAAATGCTTTTTATTCAGTATCTGCTGTCCCTCATCTTTGTGCATCGCCATTACGATTTGAAACGCTTTGGTATCACTTAGCGTTCGCAAAAACTCCACTTGTGCATCACTTAGCAGTTGTGCTTCATCGATAAAGATCGTGTGTTCATGTTTTTTTGCCAACTCTACAGCTTTGTTTTTTTTACTTTGTGAACCGATATCTTCTTTTGTAAATTTGGCGATAAATTTATCTAAAAACTGTTCATGATCAAAAAACGGATTGTCGTAATAGATCACAGAGCGTGACATGAAAAGATCTTTTGAAAGGTATTTAAGCAAAAAGCTCTTGCCTACGCCCGGGTCTCCGATCAAAAAGATCAATTCGGTTGTATCAGTTTTTATAAGCTCTTTTAACCTATTCTTTGCCGATTCCGCTTCGATTGAATCAAAATAGTTAGAAAGCTTTACCTCATCTTCAAAAAGACGTGCTACCTTTGCATACTCAGTTGCCATGTTTTACTCTTTCTCTAGTATATCTACCGAGCTATTTTGATCAGCAGAACTATTTTGATCTAAATTTTCCTCTACAAAAAGTGCGTTAAAATTCTCTATCGTAGGTTTTGTCTCTCCATCTATAAACTTAGGCGTCAATATCACCACTAACTCTTTTGTGATATCTCTTGTACTCTCTTTTCCAAAAAGCCGTCCAAACAGCGGGATATTTCGCAATAGCGGAATGCCGACTGATTCATTGGCAGCCTCATTTTCCATCAACCCGCCGATGACTATCTTGCTTCCCTCTTTTACCTTTACCATCGATGACATCTGCTTGATTCCGATATCAGGCGGCAATACGCGCTCAGATGAGTCTGTAGTGGTTGCATCTCTTTTGACACTACTAATCACAGGCTGTACCGTTAGCATCACAAATCCATCTTCGGTCACTTCAGGGGTTACACTCAGTGAGATCCCCACAAATATCGATTCAGTAGTGTATTCGATGGTTGAGCGGTCATTGCCGATCACGTCACCTGATTGGTAGCGATAAAATAGCTGCTCTCCGACATTGATAATGGCAGGCTGGTTATTCAGCGTCAAAATCTTGGGATTAGACACAACCTCCACATCGCCGTTTGTATCCAAAAACTCCATTATACGGCTCACCGAAAGCCCATAGTCATAACCCAAAAAGCTGCCGTAATCCCCCGCTGCATATTTATCATCGCCATTGCCTAAATCGGTATTTCTATTATATCCACCCCGCAGCGTTGCTCCTGCTGAAAAGAGTTGGTTCCAATCGATCCCTCTGTTTTGTACGTCGCTATTGGTGACCTCGACGATCTTTGCTTCTATCATGATCTGCTTGTGCAATCGTGCCATGATCTTATCAAGATAATTTTGCACTCTCTCAAGCTGTCTGCTTGTTGCCGAAACCGTCAATGTCCCGGCATCTTTGTTTAAAATAGTACGCACTTGATCTTGCGCTTCAAAACTATCTTGCACGATAATTCTTTGAACCTCATTTTCAATAGTCCGCCAAAATGCAAAATCACTTGTTGAAGCGATCGTCATCACATCGGAATTACCGCTTATTCCATCACCGCCTGCACCGCCCGGCTCGCCGCTATTTGCTCCCATATTGATCGTTTTTGTCGATTCACTCGTTCGTGAGGCAAAGTTTACATAATCGATATAAAAGGTCTTTGTTTTGATATGTGCTAGCCGCAAAAGCTCTCTTTGTGAATCAAACTCATAGTAGATATTATTCTCTTCAAAAACCAGTTCAAAGAGTTCGTTCAAGCTGTAATTATCGGCATTAAGATACCCGATACTACGCTCTAACTGCTGCTCTACGCCTCCATCTTCAAACACAACGCTTATTTTACACTCGCTCGCTAAATTATCCACCAAATCTTTGATAGTCACGCCGTGACTAGCGCTGATTGAGAGTGTGAAATACCTATCGATGCAGCTGTGTTCTTTGTGCTGTTGTGCCCATAAGCTTGTCAAAGCTACCAATAAAGCCGCTATTACTTTTATCATCTATCACCCTTTTTACGTTTCAGGTAGTTTATCGACCCTTTTTCTAAGCCAAATCGGTGCAGTTTACTGTCTTTTTGCATCACGATACTGTCACTTTCTATCTGAATAATTTTATAATCTTTTATCATCTCTCCGACTTCATACCATCTATTATCGATAAATACTTTTTGGTTAAAAATAGATTTTATCTTCATAGACTCGTCCACTTTGACTTTGCTTGTAGTTTGACTAGATGCATCTGCATCCCCGTTTTCTTGCTGCACTGTGACCTCAAAGGGATTGTAGCCGTTAAAGGGCTTTTGATGCTGTGCATGCTTTAACAATCTCTCAAACGCTTCATCAAGTTCACTACTAGCAAACAATAGATTATAGACTACCCCTAACAACATAAGCAAACGCATCTACAACTCCCCGCCAAAATGAAAAAGCAGATCAAACACCACATTTTGCTCCTCATCTTTTGCAATATCAAATCTTTGCAAAGATACTACGGCTTTAAACCCAAGCAGTTCATGGATATAGCTTGTGATATTGCCATAACTTCCCATTCCCGAAACGGCTATTGCATACACAAAGTCACTCTCTTGCAAAGGAGAATTTTGAACAAAAACAATATCTAAATCATACTGCAACGATTTTTGCATTATCGTATCTAAAAACTTTGTCATATTTTTGTTTGAATACTGCATAAAATCAACACTATTTTGATAACTTCGATACTCTAAAAACTGATCTCTCACCTGCTCAAGCTGTGTGTTTAATTGCAACCGCTGTTTTTCGCTTTGCCCTAATTTTGCTTCAAACTGCGTAAGATTAATATTTTCTATCTCTTGAAGCGTTTGTGCATTTTGTGCTTCTAACTCTTGACTATTTTGAATAATAGGCCATGATAGCAAAAATGCCGCAACAGCAGCGACGATAAGCACAACTAGAGCGTAGATCAAATAGACTGTTTTTGCCTCTAACTCTTCATAGATATACTCTATTTTATAGATAAGATCACTCATCGCTCTATCTTTATCGTAGCATTGTATCTGCCTGCATCGGTGTAAATTTTTTCAGTGGATACCTCACTATAGCCTAAACGCAACAATCCATCCATAAATCCCGTCACTAAATCACGCGTATTATAAGGAGTATACAGTGAAACCACATACCCCTCACTCTCTTTTGATAGCGCATCGATTTTGAGCGTATAGCGTTGCAACAGCTTTGTGGCATCTTCGATAAACTCAAGGTCGAGTTTATTTCCTTCATCGATATCGATTACATCTTGCACGCTTTGTAGCATCTGTTTTTCAAGTGCGGCTCTATCTTTTATCTGCTTTTTTGTCCTCTCGATCTGCTCTTGTGCCACTTTTATCTTTTGCATCAGCTGCATCTGCTCATTTTGTCTTGTTTGCAAACGTTGCTCATTTTGTTCAATCTCTTGTAACAACTGCTCTTTTTCATACAAAAGATACAGCGGATATACACTAACTAAAAACACCGCTGCTGCACTACTATAAAAAAGCTTTGCCAAAAAGGTTTTATGCAGCGGTTGCTTGCGTGGATAGATAGTAAGATTGGGCTTAATCTCAAGATGCAGCATCGCATACTGCGCACTGATACAATCAGCGGTAGAGAGCATCTTTTCATCCATATTGAGGTTTTCTTTTAGCGATAGAATCTGGGCTTTGTCAAACATCATCTCATGGATAAAGGTATCCACGCCCTCTATCCACCCATCGGCACAATCGATAAAGATACGATCGGCATTTTCAAACCCAAAGATATTTCTATTGTACATCACCGTGTCATTGATGCGATTGTAGATCGCTTGAAACTGCTCTTGAATCACTTCAAACAGCTCCTCTTGCTCCCCGTTGTAGCGATCTTTGTTCAATCCCTTTTCATGCAGTATCGTGATATATTGTTCTAAATCTATATCTAAATCTTTATCAATACCGCTACTTAGCATCGAAAGGTCACTGATATTTCTTGCATAGATATATTTGCCCTCTTTGCACAGCACGATATAACTGCTATTGCGATCAAGATGCACAAATACGTCATTTTTGGGCTCAAGCACTTTGCGCTCATAAAGCCCCTGATACGCGATATAAGGAACTGTGATGAGATCAATATGGCGCACCTTTTCAAGCAGCGGCGCAAAGGTGTTTTCTAAATCACTCATCTTCACCGCAAACGCTTCGACCATATTCTCAGTTTCTTCGATGTTTAACTCTTTGACGATATAATCAATCTTATAATCATCAGCGGCATTAAGCCCCGCTTCATCATAAAGCTTCATCTCTACTTCAAGATCAAGTTCGCTTTGACTGATATTTAGAGGAATTTTAAAACTATGGGTAATAACTTTTTTAGGATCGATGTTTGCGACAATAGCTTCATGCTTGATCCGTGATTCTAGAGGTGTACACTTGTTATCTTGACAATAAAAAAACTCTTTGTTTTCATCTATATATACTACTGACAATCCTACCCACCTTACTTTGAATGTAATATTTTAACATAACCTGTGTAAGGATAGATTAAAATACTCACTACTTTGCCTTGTGCGCTTATTTTTGTCTCAATAATCTCATCTATAGGCTCTGTAGCTTCCTCATCATCATAAACCCTTCCCATCCAATCAAAACAAACTTTATTCTCATCGGGGTCAACCTCACTTTTGATACTGTACTCATCATCAATTGCATCCATTGCATCAAACTCGATACAGCTTTTACCGCCTTGATCACCCTGAGCATGAAAGCGCTTTTGCGAAAGCTGCGATGCGATATACTTAGCATCGCCTATGGCTTGGTTTTTAGGAAGCACCGCTACCGCAGTAGCAGAAAGCACG
>JBNJHJ010000054.1:0-9251 GCA_051748365.1 Campylobacterota bacterium | reverse complement strand
TGCTTTTTGCTCCATCTATCTGCCTCTAAATTTTAACTTTTCAAAAAAACTTTTTTCCTCAATCTCTTGATTTCCCGCTTCTAAGTTACTGTCTTTGACTGCATCATAGAGTTCATGGCGTATGATATCGACATCTTTTGGCGCTTCTATACCGATTTTGACGCTTGAACCGTCTATGGAGATGACTTTTACCTCGATATCTTTACCGATGATTATCGACTCGTCTAATTTTCTTGAAAGTATCAACATCTATTTATCCTGTTTTTTATATAGTTTATCTTCTCATCTTTTATCTCTATGATCGAAAATGCATCGTGCAATTGTACATAATAGATGCCGTTATCTTGATTACGAAATTTTGAGAGTTCTAATTTTTTACCTAGCGTTAAGGCATCTATATCCTCATAATAGTTTTGTTCCATCTTTAAAAATTCTAAAGGATCCAGTGCCTTTTCATTGTCGTAAAAAAATTTCCCCTCATTGAGGCGGTTGAGATAACTCAATGTTGCGGGCACTTCTAATCTGTTTGCTACTAATTCACAAAGACTGCGGACATAGGTACCTTCACTGACGCTAACTTCAAAAGTTACAAAGGGGTGGTTGTAGTTGATGAATTTTGCTTTATATACCGTAGCATGAAGCGTTGGGAGTGTAAACTCTTGATTGTCTCTTGCTAAATCATACGCTCTTTTGCCGTTGATGCGTTTTGCCGAGTATTTAGGGGCGGTATAGGTTTGCTCGCCCTGTAGCTGCTCTATGGCTTGTTTTACCTCTTTAGGGTGCAGCTTTGCAACCTGCTTAATATTAACAATATTTTCTAGATCCAGTGAGGGTGAAGTAGCGCCTAGCCACATCGTAGCGCGGTAGGTTTTGGGTGTTTTTTGGATGTGGTCAAAGAGTTTTGTATAGGACCCAAACGCCACGATCAAGCATCCGCATGCAAAAGGATCAAGCGTTCCGGAGTATCCCGCTTTTTTGACATTGTATTTTCGTTTTATCCGCCTTAGATACCCGTTTGAACTGATATGGGGAGGTTTGTTTACTACAAAAAGCCTATCCATTGCCTATACAGACTCCACGAAACTGCTGAGTATCTCTTTTTTATTACCGCCGAAATTAATCTTGAGCTTACGCTCTTTTCCGGCTTTTGTGACCTCTTGAACGCGTCCGATACCAAAGAGTTTGTGTTTGACAAGATCACCCTTTTTATACTCACTACTTTCTTCAAGCGTAAAGCTTCCCTCAATAAGCCCGCACTCTTTTAAAAAGCGGCTCTTTTTCAAATGTTTTCTGCGTCCACGGTGGAATCTGCTATCAGCGGTACTCATAATGAGATGGCGTTTTGCGCGAGTCATTGCTACATAGGCAAGTCGACGCTCCTCTTCTATGTTGCAATCTTCTCCAAGCAACGGAAAAAACTCCTCTTCACACCCAATAACATACACACGGTTAAACTCTAACCCCTTTGATGCGTGGATACTCATGATCGAAATCTGTTCTCCGCTTATCTGGTCTTGATCACTTTGCAACGAGATCTCATGTAAAAATTCATCAAGCGAAATAGAGGGGTTTTTGGTGATACTGTCTCGAAATAGCCCGTAAAACTCATCGATATTTAAGATTCTATCGCGCCCATCGGGCAAGGTGGTATAAAACTCTTTGAGCTTGATACTTGACTCAAAGGTATCGATGAGGTTATAGATCGCTTTATCAGCTTCATCTTTACATAGTTGTACCGCATCGATAAACTCTTTCATCGCTTTAGCGGCTTTTTTGCTTGTAAGCTTTTCTAAGTCTTTGAGTGAGCTTTCATTTAAAAAGTCGTAAAATGAGAGTTCGCCTTTAGAAAACTCAAGTTTTTCTATCGTTTTTGCGCCGATGGAGCGTTTGGGTTTATTGATAACGCGTTTAAAAGAAAAATCATCGCTGCTATTGGCAATGATGCGTAGATAGCAGATGATATCTTTGATCTCGGCACGTTCATAAAAGCGCACTCCGCCGATGAGTTGGTAGGGAACACCCTCTTTGTTTAAACCCTCTTCTAAACTTCTTGAAAGGGCATTGACGCGGTACAGTACTGCTATTTCTTGAGGATCTTCTCCTTGTAAAATAAACTCTCGCACCTCTTTAGCGATCTTATTGGCTTCGATATTTTCATCCATCGATTCAAGTAACCTAACATCTTCTCCGCCACCGATATGGCTTTGTAGTGTTTTGCCTAATCTATTTCTGTTATGTTCAATGAGTTGGTTTGAGACGTTCAAAATCTGATCGGTTGATCGGTAGTTGGTTTGGAGTTTGACAATCTTTGTTCCCTCAAAATGCTCATGAAATTCTAAAATATTTTTTACATTTGCTCCGCGCCACCCGTAGATACTTTGATCATCATCACCTACTACACAGAGGTTATCGTGGGTACTGCAAAGCTTTTGTAAGAGTTTGAACTGGATATCGTTGGTGTCTTGATACTCATCGACCATAATGTACTTGTATTTTTTGCTTGTTTGTTCGCAGATATCATCATTGTCTCGCAGTATTTTGTAGGGCAATACTAAAAGATCGTCAAAATCCACAAGATTATTTGTTTGTAACCACTGTTCATACGCTTCATAGATCTTTGTTGCCTTTTTATAGTTGGGCATTTCTGCTTTTTCTTGCGCTAAAGCGGGGTCGATGAGGTGGTTTTTGTGGTTTGAGATGACTGTGGTGACAAAAGAGAGCGGAATATCGATTTTGAGGTTTTTCATGATTGTTTTAACAATTCTTTTTCTATCGTCGCTATCGATGATAACAAAGCTATTTTTTCGGTTGAGCCTGTGGATGTGGAACTTTAGAAACATCAGCCCAAACTTATGAAAGGTGCACAAAAGCGGCGGGTAGATAGAGTCGTTGTCAATCATATCTAACGCTCTTTGGCGCATCTCGTTGGCTGCTTTGTTTGTAAACGTAAGCGTGAGTGTATCAGCAGGGTCTATCCCTAGACTGAGCAAGTAGGCCAATCTTGCCGTAATGGTTTTGGTTTTGCCGCTTCCGGCTCCTGCTAAAATAAGCATCGGACCGTCTATATGTTTTGAGGCTTCTAACTGGGCTTCATTCAACATTATGATAACCTTTTGTCGATAATTAGCTTTATTATATCAAATTAAGCTGATAAATTGATTGTATTCTTTTATGACCGTCTATTTTGCAAATACTCTACAAAGCATTACCAAACTACACACTTTGTAATATTTTCTGTTGAAAAACTTTGATTTTATTACTATTTCGATAAAATATTGCAATTTTAAACGTATCAAAGGGTAACATAATGGATAACTGTTCAAAGATTAGAGCAAGAGTAAGAATGGAGGAGTGCTATGCGGGGATGTCACTTCGATGCGGTTGCGACAAGGCGATTCAAAAAGAGATTTTAGATGCTATTGAAGAGGTAAAAAAAGAGACGGATTTAGATCCTGTCGTATTTGATAATCCCAACAAAGACACTCCTGAAAATGAAGGGTTTTATATCGAGTTTGAAAGCGATTATGACCGTGATGCGGGTCGGTTTTTTGAAAAACTCCTTAAAAAACTCAAAATCGATAAGTGTGAAAACTAAATTATTCGTAACTTCTTTCAAAATAAGCTAAATCAAATTGAATATTTGCTATAAATTTTAAATTGTTAATTCCGCTCGTGTAATCCATGCAGCGGAAGAATGTATGTAAAGGTAGTTATAATGAAGATGACTGGTGCAAAAATGGTATGCGAAGCCTTGAAGTGTGAAGGCGTAAAGACCGTATTTGGGTACCCCGGCGGGGCGATAATGAATGTATATGATGAGATATACCAACAAGATTATTTTGAGCATATTTTAAATAGGCACGAACAAGCAGCCGTGCACGCAGCTGATGGGTATGCAAGAGCGACCGGTGATGTGGGCGTATCTATCGTAACAAGCGGTCCAGGCTTTACTAATGCGGTTACAGGACTTGCTACGGCGTATATGGATTCAATTCCGCTTGTAGTTATTAGTGGGCAAGTGCCGCTTTCGCTTATCGGAACGGATGGATTTCAAGAGATCGATGCGGTGGGGATCTCAAGACCCTGCACAAAGCATAACTTTTTAGTAAAAAACATCGAAGAGTTGCCGCGTATCATTAAAGAAGCGTTTTATATCGCTAAAAGCGGACGGCCGGGACCTGTACATATAGATATCCCAAAATGCATCACTGCAACTCAGGGAAATTTTGACTATCCCAGTCAGGTCAACATGCCTACCTATAAGCCACATGTAAAGGGTAATATCAGACAGATCAAAAAAGCTGTTAACGCGATCAAGCATTCACAAAAACCGCTTTTTTATATCGGTGGGGGTGTCATGCTAAGTGATAGCTACAAACAAGTAAGAGATTTGATTGAGTTTACCGGTATTCCTGCTGTAGAGACCTTGATGGCAAGAGGTACGCTTCGAGCCGATGATGCTATGCTTCTTGGAATGGTGGGGATGCATGGAACGTATGCAGCAAATATGGCGATGAGTGAATGTGACGTGCTTGTAAGTTTAGGGGCGCGTTTTGATGATAGGGTAACGGGAAAACTTGAAGAGTTTGCCGTTGACGCGCAGATTGTACATATTGATATCGATCCATCAAGTATCGGTAAACTTGTGGATGTTGATTTCCCAATCGTCGGTGATGTAAAAACGGTACTTAAAGATATGCTGCCGCTTGTCAAAGAAAATATCGATAGTAGCAGTTATGAAAAGTGGCGCAATCTTATCCACAAATATCAAGATTTGCATCCACTTACCTATGAAGATAGTGACAGCGTTATTAAGCCGCAGTGGGCAATTCAAAGAGTGGCAAAGCTGCTTGGTGAAGATGTGATTATCACCTCCGATGTGGGGCAGCACCAGATGTGGACTGCGATGTATTACCCCTTTACAAGTGCAAGACAGTGGATCAATAGCGGTGGACTCGGGACGATGGGATTTGGATTTCCCGCTGCCCTTGGGGTCAAAAAAGCGTACCCTCAAAAACCCGTGATCAATTTTACCGGTGATGGATCGATTTTGATGAATATGCAAGAACTTATCACAGCAGCAGAGTATGGGATTCCTGTGGTAAATATCATCTTAAACAATAACTATCTTGGGATGGTGCGTCAGTGGCAAACCTTCTTTTATGACAAGCGCCACTCCGAAACAGATTTGAGTTACGGTCCTGATTTTGTAAAGCTTGCTCAAAGTTGCGGCGGTATTGGATATAACGTTGAGAGTAAAGAGGAGTTTGATACAGCGTTGCAAGATGCATTGAAGGTGAACAAGGTTGCTTTTATCAATGTTGCGATCGATAGAATGGAAAATGTGCTTCCGATGGTTCCTGCGGGTGGATCACTGTATAATATGATGCTAGAGTATAAGGATTAATGATGGATGAAAGAAGAGTTATTTCAGTTATCGTATCAAACGAACACGGTGTACTTTCACGGATTTCAGGATTATTTGCAGGGCGTGGATACAATATTGAGACCCTAACGGTTGCTCCCATCCCGGGGACGGATTTTTCACGATTTACAATCTCTACCAAAGGAAGTGTGCAAGTTATCGAACAGATCACAAAGCAGTTGCATAAACTGGTGCCGACATTAAAGGTGCTTGAGCATAAAGAACATGATACCGATAATATCCAAAAAGAGATGGCACTACTAAAGTTTCCCGATAGTGAACCTATCGCCGATATCGATGCTCTAAGCAAAGCATATAACGGCGGAGTTGTCAATGTGGGAGAAAATATCGTTGTTGTGATGGTTGCCGATGAACCGTTTCGAATCAAACAATTCATCAAAGCCGTTGAAAAGTTTAACCCCGTAGAGGTAGTACGCGGCGGTGTTGTGGCGATTGAGAGATAGTATGCAGCTGAATGAACTTTTACAAAACCTTATGCTGCAGAAAGTGGATATTGATTGTGAAATAGCGGGTTTGAACACGCTTGTTGACGCAAAAAAAACAGATATCTCCTTTTTCAATAAACAACAACAGGCAAAGCAATTGAGAAATACGCAAGCCGCTGCAGTATTTGTAAGTCCAAAAGATGCAGAGCTTGTTCCGAAAAGTTCCTATCCTTTGGTAGTTTCTGATCCCTATCTTTACCTAGCCTACGCATCAAAGTTTTTTAGCCATAGCTTTAAACCCGCTACAGTAGCGCCACAAATCGGTAAAGATTGCATGGTGGATGCAAGTGTAAATTTTGGTAACAATGTTGTGATAGGCGATCGAGTAACGATACTTGGAGGGTGCTATATCGGTGATAACGTCACAATCGGTAGTGATAGTTTGATCCATGCCAACGCCACGGTATATCACAACTGTGTTGTTGGAAAAGAGTGCATCATCCATTCAGGTACCGTTATCGGAAGTGATGGTTACGGTTTTGCTACAAAGCCTGATAAAACACACGTCAAAATCTATCAAAACGGCAATGTCATCATCGAAGATGACGTAGAGATCGGCGCAAACTGTACAATCGACAGGGCAGTGTTTAATGCTACGGTTATCAAAAAAGGAACCAAACTTGATAATCTTATTCATATAGCGCACAACTGTATAGTGGGAAAAAATAATTTTTTTGCTTCTCAGGTGGGGTTATCGGGATCGACAATCACGGGAGATAATGTGATGATGGGTGGACAAGCAGGATCAGCAGGGCATTTAGAGATTGCTCCCTATAGCGTCATCGCAGCACGCGGTGGGGTAACTAAAGATATAAAAAAACCCGGTTATTATGCAGGTTTTCCTCTTATGGAGGGTAAAGCATGGCTCAAGCTTCAAGCAAAACTTTCAAGGATGCTGAAAGGGTGAGTTACGTAAAATGGCTAGAATCTCATGCGCGCAAGCATCAAAGGGTCGTGCAAAAGTTGCAGGCACAAAATTTTAGTAAAGAACAGATAGTTGACTATTTTGATTTTGATACGCTTTGCATCAAAGAACCGGATTACTGCCCTCTTTTTAAAACCAAAACAAAATGCCATGAAACAGTAGCATTGAACTGTTTTTTTTGTGGCTGTCCTCATTTTCGATTTTATGAAAATCCTACAACACAATTACAGAGTTTTTGTGCTATCGATGCAGAAGACGGTGCGCAGATACGTTACAAAAACATGATACATCAAGACTGTTCACTTTGTAAAATCCCCCACCAAAAAGAATATATATTACAAAACTACACACATGATTGGGCGAAAGCTATGAAAATGTGTAAAATTGAAACATAGTATAGATAAATTCAGTTCAAAAAGTAACACTGTAGAGTAACTCTTTAAAAAAGTGTTACAATTGTATTGTGAAAATGAATATGAACTTAGGAGAAAACTATGTCAAAAATAATATGGACAAAAATAGATGAAGCACCGGCACTTGCTACGTACTCTTTGCTACCGATAGTACAAAAGTTTGCAAAAGAGGGTGGAGTAGATGTAGAGCTACGAGATATCTCATTAGCAGGACGTGTAATCGCGCAATTTCCCGAAAGATTAACTGAGGCACAAAAGATGGATGATGAGTTGGCAAAACTCGGAGATGTGGTAAAACAACCTGATGGAAACATTATTAAACTACCCAATATTTCTGCTTCTGTAACACAGCTTGTTGAGTGTATTGAAGAGTTGCAATCTCAAGGATATGATCTTCCCGATTTTCCTTATGAGCCAAAAAATGATGAAGAAAAGCAGATCAAAGAGCGCTATTCAGTATGTTTAGGAAGTGCGGTAAATCCTGTATTGAGAGAAGGAAACTCCGATAGACGTGCTGCTGAAGCGGTAAAAAACTATGCACAAAAAAATCCGCATAAACTCAAGCCGTTTGAGAGTCCTTCAAAAGCGTACGTAACGCACATGGATGGAGAGAATGATTTTTATGCAAATGAAAAATCGGTTGTGGTTAACGGGGATCAAAAAGTAACAATTAATCTTAACGGTGAATGTTTAAAGCAGATCGATGCGATCGATCAAGAGGTGCTTGATGGAACGTTTATGTCAGCACGTGCACTTCAGGAATTTTATCAAAAGTCACTTGATGAAGCAAAAGAAAAAGGCGTACTTTGGTCACTGCACCTTAAAGCTACGATGATGAAAGTAAGTGATCCTATTATGTTTGGTCACGCTATTAAAGTATATTTTAAACCCGTATTTGAAAAGTTCGGTGCAGAACTTGAAGCGTGCGGGGTGAATGCAAACTTAGGGTTAGGCGATCTGTACAAAAGAATTGCAGGAAGCGAAAAAGAGGAGCAGATAAAAGCAGCGATTGAGCAATGTTATAAAACCCAGCCTGACATGGCGATGGTTGATAGCCACAACGGGATTACAAACTTGCATGCTTCAAATGATATCATTATCGATGCGTCGATGCCGGTTGTTATTCGTGATGGGGGTAAGATGTGGAACAAAGATGATGCACTGCAAGAGTGTTGTGCAGTAATTCCCGATAGTTCTTACGCAAGATTTCACCAAGGGATGGTTGATGATTGTGTGAAAAACGGCCAGTATGATGTGAGCACGATGGGGAACGTTGCAAACGTTGGTCTTATGGCACAAAAAGCTGAAGAGTACGGATCGCACCCTACGACTTTTGAGATCGAGCAAGACGGTGTCGTAGAGGTTAAAGATGCTAGCGGGAACGTACTGATGAGTCACAATGTAGAAAAAGGCGATATCTGGAGAATGAGTAGAACAAAAGATATTCCTATTAAAGATTGGGTAAGACTTGCAGTAGAACGAGCGAGATTGACAGGAAACCCTGTGATATTTTGGTTAGATAAAAATAGAGCACACGATGCGAACTTGATTGATAAAGTGAACAAATATATCGGTGAGTTTGATACGACCGGCGTTGAGTGGAGTATCATGGATGTGGCAAAAGCGACAGAGTACACAAACGCAAGAGTAAGACGCGGTGAGGATACGATTGCGGCAACCGGTAATGTACTTAGAGACCACTTGACCGATATGTACCCTATCTTAGAATTAGGAACGAGTGCAAAGATGCTTTCAATCGTACCTTTACTAGCAGGCGGTGGATTGTTTGAAACCGGTGCAGGGGGATCGGCGCCAAAGCATGTAGATCAATTTTTAGAACAAGGACACTTGCGATGGGATTCTCTAGGGGAGTTTTTAGCACTTGCGGAGTCTTTTAGATATATTTCGCAAAAAAATAAAGATGAAAAACTTGCAGCAGTTGCAGCAGCGCTTGATATTGCAAATCAAGGATACCTTGATAA
>JBNJHJ010000053.1:0-9289 GCA_051748365.1 Campylobacterota bacterium | reverse complement strand
AAATGACTTTTTTGGCTTTTGGGCAGAGACAAAAGCGTTTGCATCTGTTGCATTTAGCAACACCGACCCCAAAGATTCTGCAGGCGGTATGCTTGGAACGACAGAGAGTAAAGCAGGGCAATCGTACTATATCGGTGCACAGATGCCTGATCTGCTTACCGATGACGGGCGCTTTGGTCTAGAGTACAATTACGGCAGCAAATACTGGAGAAGTTTCACCTACGGTGAAGATACGGTGATCGGCTCAAAGCTTGCAGCACGTGGGCATGCGTATGAAGCGTACTGGAATAAGCCGCTTATTAAAAAGCACCTTGATTTTCAACTGCGTTATACCTATATAGACTATGAGTATACAGGAAGCGATATGTTCTTTGGAGGTAGCGGTACACCTAATGATGCAGATACTGCAACAGCACAAAGTGATCCTGTTACAACAGCACAAAACGTGCGTGCATATATCCGCTATAGATTTTAATACGACACTTCATAGGCACCTTGCCTATGAAGCTTGTGAAAAGGTGATGATAAATTTTGCTCCGTAGTGAGAGTTTTTCACATCAATTCTTCCACCCATCGATTTTACCAACTGCTTTACCATATACAGTCCGATACCCGTGCCCTCTATTTTTGTTGTAACGTAGGGCTCAAACACTTTTGCAAAGATGTGTTCAGGAATCCCTTTGGCATTGTCTGAAACGATCACTTGACCATCTTCTAGCGTGATAGTGATCTTCCCCTTATCTAAGTCTCTTGAGATGATGGCATCTTTTGAATTGTTGATGAGATTGAGCATAATCTGTAAAAACTGCGCTTCATTGCCATAAATAACAAAATCCTCTCCCTCTAGCTCTAAAGCTATATCATAGTATGCTAAGTTTGTGACCTTTTTCAAAAGACTGTTATTAATCGCTTCTTTGACACTAAAATTTTCCTTTTTTGCACTGGTTTCAAAAAATGCAGAAAAATCTACAATCGACTCTTCAAGATAAGAAAGTGTTTGGATGTTGTCTTCAAAATCAGATTTAATCTCTTCATTTTTTATCATCGCCGTCGTTGCTGTTTTTAAATTTTTGAGTCGTCTTTTTAACTCTCTAAGCGGATCTTGCCAAATGGTCGTGATGGCATTGACCATCTCTCCAATAGCGGCAAGGCGATTTTGTTTGAGCATGATATCATCTTGAATCCGAATCTTTCGCACTTGCTGCTTGACTTTTGCGTCTAAGATATCGTTTAACTCTTCTAGTTGCAAACGATCTTCTATGAGGTTGATCACAATGATAAACATCTTGTCATGAGGCATATAGCGCAAAGAAGTTTCAAAATGCTGTTTTTTGCCCTCTTTAGTGATGTAGCGGTTGGTCATTCTTGACAAAAGACCCTTTTTTTGGGTGACTTTCAGTGCTTCTAAGAGCTTTTGTTTATTTTTTGTCTCTACTATATCACTATAGCTTTGCAACAGAAGCTCGCCGGGATTATAGTGCAAAAGCTGTGCAAACTTATTGTTTACTTTTAAAAAGTTCCCGTTAGCATCAAGAAGCCCTATGCCGCTGTCAACCTCTTCAAAAATAGTTTGCAGTGTGGTAGTATCTTTTTTGATGCGTATTTTGTTAACTCTATCTTTGTACAAAAATAAAACAATGATCCCAATTGCCGTAGAACCGATAAGACTGACAATGATAAAGTTTAACTCTTTGTTTTGTATATATGTCGCATCGCTTTTGACACAAAGTGCAGCAACAACCTCTTTGCTTATATTATGCGTTAGTGGAATAAATGTGGTGATATTTTTTGAATCTTTGTTATACACGGAAAAAGGCTTTTTCTGTGATAAACGTGCCGTGATATATCGCTGCACCTGCTTATCAAATGTAGCATCTAACTGCAGGGGATAGTTTTTGTTTAAAAATTCATAAAGAGCTTTTTCCGTGTAATAGCCCTCTATATTTGACTCTTTATAGTTGTCTAACTCCTCTTCCATCACTTTCTTTGTTATCACATCTTCTAAGATCAAAAAGTTTGCAAAGACTTTATAGTTTTTGATGAAATTTTTACTAAAAGCTAGAGAGGAAAAGGAGATTTCAACACTCCCAATGTGTTCTTTTTCTCTCAAAATCGGAAAAACAAATCGGTAGCCGTTATAAATCCTTCCCTCTTCAAACCCGTCAAACGTTTTTTTGTTTTCATTGGTATAAACGACACTAGAACGGATAGCGGTAAGATTGTCACCAAAAAGCTTTGGTTTATGAAATCGTAAAAAACTCCGGTTGTTTTTGAGATGAAAATGCAGTTGTCGCACATCATAGCGTTGTATAATCTTGTAATCATCCTCTAGCATCGTATACAATTTATCTCTTGCCACATCTTTTTGTTCTGAATTTTTGTCATATACAGACGCAAGTGTGTCGATGATTTCGGGTTTATCAATAAGGGTTTCAAAAAGAAGTTGCGCATCTTTATTGTACCCGTTATAGAGCGCTTCATATTTCAGCTGCATCTCATTGGTGTGCTCTTGATAGTAGTTGTCGATCTTATGCTCTTTTTCATACCACAAAGATAGAGTAAGAGTTGCCGATAAGATGAAGAAAATCAGAAGGTATTGGATTTTTTTTCTCATTACTGTCCCATGTGCTTTCATAAAGTAAATTAATTAAATTATATCAAAAAAATTATGAAAAATTTAAGTTTGTGACAAAAAAGTGTTAATATCTATACGGTATCAAAAAAACTCTGTAATGAGCAGCTCGATCTTGGAGGTATCGGTTTCTTGATTGATTGTTTCACGAAATTGGCTTGCCCCTTCATAACCTTTAGAGTAGGTATGGAGATGCTTGCGAAACATAATCGCACCATAAGAATCATAAAAGCGTATCATCTGTTTAAAATGTTCAAGAATGACCGCTTTTTTTACCGCTTTGTCAAGATTGTCTGTATTGTTTTTCATTTGATGAAAGATCCACGGTTTGCCGATTGCACCGCGTCCTATCATTACTCCATCGCAGCCTGTGTGTTCAAAAACCCACTGTGCCTTTTGCGCATCGGTGATATCACCGTTTGCAATGACGGGAATAGATAAGGCTTTTTTGATCCCGGCAATAGCATCGTAATCAACGGGAGCTTTGTACGCTCCGGCTTTTGTTCGCCCGTGAACAGCGATGAAATCTGCACCGTTATCTTGGCACGTCTTGGCAATATCTAGCGGTTTTTTATCGACATACCCGATACGTACTTTGACGCTGATAGTAGGGGTGTTTGCATAGTCTTTAATCGTTTTTATGATCTTGCCCATTTTTTCAAGGTCTTGCAACAAACCGCTACCGCTACCATTGTTAGCAACCTTTGGGGCAGGGCAGCCGCAGTTGAGGTTTATATCGTCAACTCCACCTAGGGTGTTGATATACTCGACCGCTTTTTGAATATGGTATGTATCATTGCCTGCTATTTGGATACTGTAGGGGTTTTCAAGGGGAGATTTTTCTAACATCTTGAGTGTTTTTTTATTTTGAAACGCTAGAGCATTGGCACTAATCATTTCGCTCATTGTCACATCGGCACCAAATTGCTTTACCACACTTCGAAAAGGCAGGTCGGTATATCCTGCAAGCGGTGCTAAAAAGTATAGCGGCTTATCAAACTCTATCATCGCACTCTATACAAACATATTTAACGGATAGCGTTTACCTGCATCGATAAGATCTAAATAGGCTTTAAACTTATCAAATCTTGCCTCTTCTACTAATATCTCTCTTGCTTTATCAAGCATCTCATACTCAAGCAGTAGGTAGACATAAAACTCTTTAGCTCTTTCATCTTTTTCATACAGTTCATTAAATATCTGCAACGCTTCATCGGGTTGTAGCTGCTGTTTTACCGCTTTTGTAAGTGTGAGCAACTCTTTATCTAAGCACTTCTCAAAAAGCAACGAGATAGTTTCTTTATTGATAGTAAACTCATTATTAGCAATTCTTTTGAGCAACTCCTTAACGGCAGTTGAGTTAAACAGCGCGATATACTGGGGCAACTCTTTAGGTTCAATCTCCGTAGCGTAGAGACTGATCGCTTTATCTTTTATCTTTGTCGAGTAGTTTTCACTGTTTTTTACCACCTGCTTTGCAAAATCAAGCTCAACATCTAATCGATTCAGCAGATTCTGCTCTAAGATAGGAGCGTCTTTTTCATACCCGCTTTTAGAAAGCTTTACATATTCACCGCTATAGATCGATCTATTGATACCTAAATTGGTATAAAAACGGCTTTTTTGCATCGTATCGATATTACCGCTAACCTTTACATCGGTAAAATTGAGCGCATCAGCAATCTCTTTTAACTCTTTGTGTTTTATATTGTACCGTTTATTTTTACCGATAAATAGTGCGTTAACGCTATCTTGAAGGTTGAGACTATCTTTGCTCCACCGTGAGATATCCATCTTCAATTTGATACCGTAATAAAGCATATGCAGCACTGAAGCGATAAAAAGCACCACCATGGGTACGATAACCCAGATATATAGAGGCATTGCAAGTTCTAAGCTAAAGAGTTTGTGGATAACAATATCGTCACCAAAGTAAAAAAATGTGTAGATTGCCGTAGCAATAATAAGACTAAGTGATGCAAGAATATATAACTTTAGCTTCATACCGTTTCCTTTGATAAGTTCATCTCTATTTTTTTTGCGATTTCTCGACAATGGTTCTGCATGTGATACAGTATTTTGCATGAGGTTTTACCTTCAATCTTGAAAAACCGATAGGGTCTTCACACATTTCGCATGTACCAAACTCTTCACCTTTGATCTTTTCAAGGGCTTGTTCGATCTCTAGCAACTCTTTTGCCTGCTGAGATATTATAGCATCATCAATGATATTGTCAATATCAGCTGATGCAAAATCCGCTTCATCGTTTAAGTCATTTGACGCTATGGCTATCTTTTCCAACTCTGTTTCACTGATGTTTTTTGTAATCTGCTTCTTTCTATCAAGTAGCATCTCCTGAAAAAACTTTTTATCGATATCTTTCAAAACTATTCCTTATGGTATGGGTGGTTATTGGCAATACAATATCCACGAAATATCTGTTCAAGCAAAACCATTTTTGCCACTTTGTGTGCCATGGTGATCTTGCCCAAAGAGATAACACGGTCGCAACGGTTTAAAAACTGTTTCTCAAAGCCGTACGCTCCGCCGATAAAAAAGTTAATCTCGGCTCTATCTTGTAGTAGCTGACTAAAACCGTAACTATCTAACTCTTTTCCCTCAACATCTAAAGCGATATTGAAAGAATTAGTTAACTTTTTTTCATAAGCGGAAGTATACTCTTTTTTTGCTTTTTCTTCACTTGATTGTTGCGCTTTTGCAATATTTTTATTAAATATGTCTTCAACGGTAACATCTACATACTTAGAAATCATTTTTATATAATTGTCATAGAGTGGATCAAAAGGGGATTTTTCCCTTTTGATGATGGAGTAAAGTTGGAGTTTTGCCATAAATTATGCTGCTTGGTTGCCCTCTAAAATAGTCAAAAGATCAGCCAATGTTTTTTTCATATCGTTGCGGTTAACCACCATGTCGATGAGTCCGTGTTCAAGTAGAAATTCACTCTTTTGAAAGCCTTGGGGAAGATCGGCACCGATGGTTTGTTTGATCACTCTTTGTCCTGCAAACCCTATAAGCGCGTCCGGTTCAGCCATGATAATATCGCCAAGCATCGCAAACGATGCACTCACTCCACCCATCGTCGGATCGGTAAGGACTGAGATATAGGGAAGTTTTTGTTTGTGTAATCTTTTGAGTGCGGCACTTGTTTTACTCATCTGTAGCAGCGAGTAGGTGCTTTCTTGCATCCGCGCTCCTCCACTTGCGCTGATGATGACAACACCGCAGCGTTTTTCTATGGCGCGATTGATAGCCCGAACGATCTTTTCACCCTCAACTGAGCCCAAACTACCGCCCATAAAAGCAAAATCAAACACAACTAGTTCTACCGGTTTGCCCTCAATGCTGCAACTGCCGCTAAGTACTGAAGATTTTTTCCCCGTTTTTGCGTACCCTTGTTCTATTCTTTTTTTGTAACTTTTTTTATCGCTAAACTCTAGCGGGTCAACCGGTTCAAGATTGCTATCATGCGCGACAAAGCTCTCTTTGTCTACAAGCATATTGATTCGCTGTTCAGCCGTGATTCTATAGTGATGGTTGCACTTTGGGCATACCTCACTGTTTTTTTCAACCTCCGTGTAATACATTAGCGATAAACACTTAGGGCATTTTTGCCACTCACTCTTTTGCTTTTCATCTTTTTTTTGGCTTCCTTGGCTCAGCCTTTTAAATAGATCGGAAAAATACATAACTGCTATCCTTATTGAATCTTTTTTAACTCATTAATTATATTGTATGCAGCGTCTCGACCGTCTCTTGCAGCTGTTACGACAAGGTCTGCTCCACGAACACAGTCTCCGCCTGCAAAGATACCCGGGGTGGTAGTTTGATAGTTTTCATCAACCAAAACCTCTCCCCATTTGCCCGTTTCGATGCCTGCTTCTGCATAAAAATCATAGCTAATTGTATCAAAACCTAACGCAAAAATGATTATATCGGCATTTTCTTGATAATTACTCCCCTCAATCTCCTCTACTTGCGCACGAGAACTGCCGGGTTTGAGCGTGAGTTTTGTTTTTGTCATCTCTACACCGATCACTTTGCCCTCATCATTAACAATAACCTCTTTTGGAGAGACATTGAAGACAAACTCTACTCCCTCTTCTTTGGCGTTGATATACTCTTTCTTGCTGCCGGGCATATTCATCGCATCTCGTCTATAGAGACATTTAACGCTGCTAGCTCCCTCTCGAAGCGAGGTGCGCAGACAATCCATCGCTGTATCACCGCCGCCGATAACGACGACATTTTTACCGTTGACATCGATTGTTGCATCATAGTTTTCACCAAAGTTTTTCTTCTGCACATTACAAAGTAGCTCCATAGCAAGGTAACATCCCTTTGCATCGGCATTTTTGAGTTTGGGTTTACGTCCCTTTGTCGCGCCGACACC
This sequence comes from Campylobacterota bacterium, assembly GCA_051748365.1. Classification (GTDB taxonomy): domain Bacteria; phylum Campylobacterota; class Campylobacteria; order Campylobacterales; family Sulfurovaceae; genus TCS-49. The sequence continues at coordinate 2,242 of JBNJHJ010000053.1, read as the reverse complement.
GATAAATACCGCATCAAAGCCGTTCATTATCTCATCAATAGAGATATCTTTGCCCACTTGCGTATTGTTATGCAGCACTAATCCCTGTTCACTGAGCCATTTTACACGACGCGCAACGACATGTTTGTCAAGCTTAAATCCGGGAATCCCATAGGTAAGCAAGCCCCCCGGTTGTGTTTGCTTATCAAAAAGTTCTACATCAACGCCGCTTCGCAGTAAAAAAGTAGCTGCGCTTAATCCCGCAGGTCCGCCGCCGATAATGGCTACTTTTTTACCGATCTTTGGGGTATTAAGAATCGGTTTCAACCCTCTTTTAAACCCCTCTTCACTAATGTAGGTTTCAATCGATCCGATCGTGATCGCTCCATATCCGTCATTTAAGGTACAATCGCCTTCACACAGCCTATCTTGCGGGCATACTCTTCCCATCACTTCAGGAAAGGGCGAGGATTCGTTTGAAAGGGTAAAGGCAAGGTCTAAATCTTTGCTTGCACTTGATTTTAGCCACTGGGGAATATAGTTGCTTAGTGGGCATTTGTTGAGACAGTACGGGTCTCCACACTGTACACAGCGACTAGCTTGTGCTTTGGCATCATTTTCGTCAAACAGTTCATAAATCTCGTTAAAATCTTTTAGCCGCTCAACGACGCCTCTTTTGTTGGGGTTTAATCTGTTTAATTCAAAAAAGTTTTGCATCTTACTCTCCTTGCTTTGCATCAAGCGGTGATTTTACATCTTTTGGTTTTACCATCCAAAAGTTTCTCACATGCACTCTAAAATTATTCATTATCGTTTTGGCTTTTTCGCTTCCCGTTTCATTGATATAATCTTTTAACAGCTTTTTGAGGTAGTGTCTTTCAAAATCTTTATCATCGGTATCGATGCGTATCGCTTCGATCAACTCTTGATTGATCGTTTCAATAAACCCATGCCCCTCATCATAAACAAAAGCCACTCCGCCGGTCATCCCTGCACCAAAGTTCACTCCTGTTTTACCTAAGATCACGGCAATTCCTCCGGTCATATATTCACACGGATGGTCTCCCGTTCCCTCGACGATGGTCAAGCAACCCGAGTTTCGCACTCCAAATCGCTCTCCGACATTTCCTGCTACATACAGCTTTCCGCCTGTTGCCCCGTAAAGACAAGTGTTTCCTGCTAAAGAAAAGCTGCTGCCGCCGTTTTGATTGGTGATAACGATCTTCCCGCCGTGCATCCCTTTGCCGACATAATCATTTCCCGCACCGTCTACGTAAATGCTCACACCGTTTGCTAAAAACGCTCCTAGACTTTGCCCCGCGATCCCTTTAAGCCGGATCTTAATACTATCATCACTTAAACCTTTATCGCCGTAAAATTTAGCGATCTCTCCGCTGATGCGTGCTCCAAAGCTTCGATTTAAGTTACAAATCTTTCTATCGATAACGATTGGGTCATTAGGATTTGCAATGGTGTTGTACACATCTTTTACGATCTGTTTCTCATACTCGTTTGTATCATATGGGTCGTTGGATGCAACTTGGCATGTATTTGTCCCCTCAAGTCGCATCAGCAGTGATTCAAAATCAAACTTTTGCGCTAACTTATCATCGATCACTTGTAGCAGATGCGTTTGCCCAATAATATCTTCTAAGCTTTCATATCCTAACTCACTCAGGATTTGACGCACATCTTGGGCAAGCATCGTAAAGTAGTTAACCACTTTTTCTACCGAACCGTTATAATGCTCGCGCAAACTCTGCTCCTGTGTAGCAACTCCCACCGTACAACGGTTTAAGTGACAAATTCTTAATATTTTACACCCAATCAGCGTCAGCGCTCCTGTTCCAAATGCGTAACTTTCAGCACCTAAAATAGCGGCTTTTACGATATCAAGTCCTGTTTTTAATCCGCCGTCGGTCTGTAGGTGCACCTTGCCTCGTAAATTGTTGGTCTTAAGCGCATTGTGTGCTTCGCTTAATCCAAGTTCCCATGGATTTCCCGCAAACTTAATCGAAGTTTGCGGTGCAGCACCCGTACCACCGTCGCCGCCGCTGATGATGATCTTATCGGCATAGGCTTTAGCAACTCCCGCTGCGATCGTTCCCACACCTGCTGTGGAGACAAGTTTTACCGTGATAATTGCACGCGGATTAACTTGCTTAAGATCAAAGATAAGCTGTGCTAAATCCTCAATACTATAGATATCGTGGTGCGGGGGAGGTGAAATAAGGGTCACACCTTCGCTTGTATGGCGCAGTTT
>JBNJHJ010000052.1:0-9877 GCA_051748365.1 Campylobacterota bacterium | reverse complement strand
ATGGATGGTGCAGATAGCGCTAAACTTTATCGCTTCATGAAATGCCATATAAAGGTTTGTTGCCCTATCTGCCCACCAGAGTAAAAATTTTATAAAAATGTTCAAAACAGCCTCTTACAGCATCAGATTTTTGTATTCACTCAGTGCATAATCATCAGTCATGCCGCTGATATAATCAAGCACTAAACGCACACGGTGGTACCACTCTAGCATCACCTTTTCATTGTGGGGGTGCTTTTGTAAGCTATCAACGGCCGCTTCATACACGATACGCTGCTTTTTGGGCAAGCGCCCGTAAAGGCGCGGTACAACGATAGGCGTGATCTTTTCATCATTACGCAAGCGTCCCATCGCTTCAAAATCAACCTCTAGCAGCGGTTTAAAACACTCAAGCAAGCCCTGCACGATTTGAAAACTTTGCAACTCCATATTTTGGATGGTTTTGTGATTATAGATATGTTTAATCGATATCTCCTGCAGCACTTGTACCGCTAACGCTTCTTGTGAGACAGGCTTACTCTCAAGTAGCGGCTTATCCAAGCTGCCCTCAAAAACCGCTTCATGGTTATCAATGTAGCTTTGTGCAACATATTCGACCAGTTTGCCGATAAGCTTTGCGCGAAGCAGGGTCAAAAACATATTAAAACGGTAGGGCTCATCATCATTCAATGCTTTTTGATAATACTTATCAACTGTTTCCTGTAAAAGATTGCTTTGGAGGTTGTAGCGTTTATTGATCTTGTGGCAAGCTTCATGCACAAGCGCGACAAACTGTTCAAGAGTGAGTAACCCCTTATCCACCGCATCTTCTAAATCAGCGGTGAGATAGCTGATATCATCAGCTGCTTCCATGATATAGGTGATGCTAAATCGGTGCCCCCTTTTGATATGTAGCTTACGGGTCACTTCTTTGATGATATCTTTTTCACTCATATAAAAGCCCGGTTTTTTGCGCAGATAGGCAAGCGCTTGCTCTTTGGGCGGTTTTGGCTCATTCCCGCAGCGCGTGTATTTAAGCACCGCAGCAATTTGGGAGTAGGAGAGATTGAGGCGCTGCAGCTTTGTAATAACCCGCACGCTTTGGGCATTGCCGTCAAAGGTAGAAAGATCGTTGATGATATCTTCTTGTAAGCTTTTATCAGCTTGTGGCAAGCTTTGTATAAGCGTGTTAAAAATAGGTATCGCTTTTTGCCTGATCCAGTTGCTAATCACCTCTTCGGCAAAGTGCCCAAAGGGGGGATTGCCGATATCGTGTACCATGCTTGTCATCTCCGCACAGGAGACAAACGCTTCTTGCAATCCCTTTAAGCCGCATTTTTTTATCTTTTTATCATTTTGGAGTTTTTTTAAAATAGTTTTTGCGATATAGCGGCTAGTTTGGGCTACCTCTAGGGAGTGAGTTAAACGGCTTCGTACGGCTGCGTCAAGTTCAAGAGGAAAAACCTGTGTACGCTTTTGCAACCTTCGAAACGCAGGCGAGGAGAGGATCCTGCCGCGGTCGCTTTCATATGAAGCGTCGATACTGTTAAGGGGATAGAACTCTCTATCAACGGTTAATTTTTTCGTGTAATTAATCATCATAGGTAATTATAGCATAGAAGAGAAGTATTAAAACAATTTATAAAAAAATATTGACATGCATTATCAAATTTGATATTATATGAAAATCATTATCAAATTCAAAAGGAATACTATGTTCAAGAAAATTTCATCAAAGGTGGTTTTAAGTGCCGTTGCACTTTCGTTTGCTTCCGGGCTTTTTGCCAATGAGGTAAATCTTTATTCACACAGACACTATGACAGCGATAAGCAGTTGTATAAAGAGTTTGAACAGCAAACGGGGATTACGGTCAATGTGGTACATGCCAAAGCCGATGAACTACTTGCAAAGATGAAGATAGAGGGGATGCGATCTCCGGCTGATCTGTTTATCACCGCAGATGTGGGAAATCTTCATCAAGCCAAGGTTGCGGGGTTATTACAGCCTATTGCGTCACAAAAGATCGATTCCATCGTCCCTGCACACTTAAAAGATACAGACAATGAATGGTTTGCCCTGACAAAAAGAGCTAGAGTGATTCTATATAACAAACAAAACGTCGATAGGGATAAACTGACAACCTATGAAGCTATAGCGCAAGAGGATTTTCCCTATAGCATCTCCGTAAGATCATCGGCTAATGCGTATAATAAATCTTTATTAGCTTCAATTATTGCCAATAACGGTGAAGATGCCGCTTTGCAGTGGGCAAAGGGGGTTGTTTCTAATATGGCGCGAAAACCAAAGGGTAATGATAGATCACAGATCCGTGCAGCAGCTAGCGGGGAAGCCGATATCGCTATTGCCAACACTTACTATATGGGTCGTTTTGTCAACTCCCCGGATCCGGCCGATCAAGAGGTATATAAAAATATCGGGATCTTTTTTCCAAATCAAGACGGTCGAGGAACACATATAAATATAAGCGGCGCAGGCGTGACAAAATCAGCTAAAAACAAAGATAATGCGATAAAATTATTGGAATTTTTACTGAGTCCTCAAGCACAAAGCAGTTTTGCCCAAGCAAACTCGGAATACCCCGTTAACAAAGAGGTACAGCCAAGTGAACTCGTGCAAAGTTGGGGAGAGTTTAAAGAGGATGAGTTATCGCTAACAAAGATCGGTCAAAACCAGAAAAAAGCGGTTCAAACATTTCAAGAAGCAAGATGGCAATAATCAAAATAAAACAGTTTATAGCACCTCTTTTTGGGGTGCTTATCTCTATCCCCTTACTCTATCTCCTCTATTTTGCGCTCTCTCACGGCATTGTGTTGGAGGATTTAAAGAATTTAAACCTAGATATTTATACGAAAAACACCCTTATCTTAGTTGTCGGTGTTGCTTTTTTAGTGCTAATACTAGGGGGTATTAGCGCGTATTTAGTATCAAGATTTGAATTTTTAGGGAGCAAATTTTTCTCCGTTGCCTTGGTACTCCCCCTAGCGATTCCAAGTTATGTAGTAGGCTATACCTATAACGGATTGTTTGAATACTACGGGCTTTTGACCCAGCTTACGGGAGTTGCGGTTGAACTTGATATGCTCAATATGTACGGCGCGATATTTGTTTTTGGAATTTCGATGTTTCCCTATCTATTTATCGTTGCTAAAGCGGGGTTCTTGTCGATGTCAAACTCGGTTGTGGAGGTAGTGAAGCTTCAGGGTATAGGGCCTGTGAGAGCTTTTTTTAGAGCGTATGTGCCCCTTGTGTATCCGGCTTTTTTTATCGGTATCTTTTTAACCTCGCTTGAAGTGATCAGTGATTACGCAACGGTGGTGTATTTTGGGATCCAAACATTTAGTGTGGGGATCTTTAATCAATGGTTTGGGTATGTGGATTTAGAAGGGGCAGTGCAGATTGCGATCGTTTTGATGGTGTTTGTGTTTGCGTTTTTATTACTTGAATCAAAAGCAAAGCAGCGCATGCGCTACTCTAGTGCAAGCTTTAGTTCCCAAAAGCTGCAAAAACAAAAGCTCACACGGGTAGAATCGTTTTTTGCTTTTAGTTTCTGCTTTGTACTGTTTACTCTTTCTTTTGTCTTGCCCGTAGCGGTTTTGATCTATTGGTCCTATCTTGATATCGCTAATTTTAGCAGTGAAATCATGACGAACTATTTTAATACCCTCAGCCTCAATGTTATCAGTTCGTTTTTGATCATGACACTAGCTTTTATCATACTCTTTTTTACCATTGCGTATAAAACAAAACTTTCACAGATTGCTTATCGTGTTTCGCTGCTTGGCTATTCGATCCCCGGAGCGGTTGTGGGTATCGGGGCACTGTTGTTTTTTAACAGTCTTGATGATGCATTGGATCTTTATCTTTTCGGGGGGACCTTTTTTGTTCTTGTTTTTGCGTATTTAGTGCGCTTTTACCCCGCAGGTGTGGGGTCTTTAAACAGCGGTTTTAGCAAGGTCACCGGTGAGCTTAGCGAAGCGGCAAAACTGTACGGCAAGGGAGAGTTTCACAGATTGTACAAGATCTATCTTCCCATGGTCAAGGGGGCATTTATCAGCGGATTTTTGATCGTTTTTATCGATATCTCCAAAGAGTTGCCCGCAACACTTTTGCTGCGTCCGTTTAATTTTGATACTTTGGCAACAAGAATTTATGAGTTATCGGCAAACGAGATGCTGCCATCACTTGGGATTCCTTCGCTTTTACTGCTTTCTATGACCGTTGTAGCGGTGTTGTTACTGAATTTAAGGATATTTCGATGAATCTATTAGAGATAAAAAATTTACAAAAAACCTTTTGCAAAGGCGGTGTTTGTGTCGCTAAAGAGATCGATTTTTCGGTTAAAGAGGGGGAGATTTTTACGCTGATGGGTAAAAGCGGCAGCGGCAAAAGCTCACTGCTTCGGATGATTTGCGGCTTTGAAACACCTGATGGAGGAGAGATCGTACTGGATAAAAAACCGCTGTATTCTTCGTTGGTCAACCTTGATCCAAAAGATAGACAACTTTCTATCGTGTTTCAAAACTATGCCCTCTTTCCCCATTTAAGCGTTGCTAAAAACATCCTGTTTGGGTATGAAAAGGCAGGACAAAAGAGGCTCAAGAATCTTTTGCAAAAAACGGGAATCGAAAGTATCAAAGATCGCTATCCCCATGAGATAAGCGGCGGTCAGCAGCAAAGAGTCGCACTGTGTAGAGCTTTGATCAGACAGCCTAAGCTTTTGCTTTTGGATGAACCTTTTAGTAGTGTCGATAGTCAGATGCGTGCGATACTGCGCGATGAGTTGCAACAGATGATAAAAGAGTTTAATATTACCTCTATCTTTGTGACGCATGATAGAGAGGATGCTTTTGTGATGAGTGATAGAGTCGCACTGATGGCAAACGGGGAGATTTTGCAGGTAGGGGATGTCAAAACATTGTATGAAGATCCCGTTAGTAAAGAAGCCGGCGGTTTTTTAGGAACGATAAATAGCTGCATACAGGGGGATAAAGAGATACTGTACCGCCCAAACCAGATTCGGCTGAACAAACAGGGACAGATGCAGGCAAAAGTTTTGCAATCAACCTATCACGGGTTTTATTATGTTAACATTGTGTCTTTAGATGAAACACTTCAAACTATCTACACCCAAACAAAGCTTGATGCAGGCACAACGGTAGGGTATGATATAAAAAGGGATTGATGGAACTTTTTATCGTTTTTGTGATAATGATCGTACAGGTGATCATTCCGCCTATTCCGGCGGAACTTGTCGTTATCGGTGCGGGGAATCTTTATGGTATTTGGACGGCAACATGGGTCAGCGGCAGCGGGCTTTTTGTAGGCGGTATTTTGGCGTACTTTTTTGGGCGCGGTATCGGCAAAGTGTTTCACAACCTGTTTGCAAAAAAGAAGGTTGCGCAGGTTATTTCGCGGCTGCATGAGGTAGAAACTTTTATTTTGCTGGTGCGTATCTTGCCCTACAATCCTTCCGATATCATCTCCTATGCTGCAGGCGTTATTCGTATCCCTTTAAAAAAATATCTACTGATCACCTTTTTTGTTTCCTATGTTCGCTGCTTTTTGCTTGCGTATTTTGGTTCAAAGATCACGAGTTTAAATACACTGTTTATCGTATTTTCACTGCTTTTTTTATCTGCACTTATCGGCTATATTATAGTGTTCAAGCGCGGCAAAAGTGATAAAAAGAGATCAAAAGGGTACAAATAGTACTCCTAACTGCGCTATAATAAAACAAAAAGATTTTTAATTCATGAAAAAAATTATCCAATTTGCTATTGAAAAACCTATCTTAAACCATATGTTGTTGCTTTTTGTTCTTGTGGTGGCGCTCTTTTCTTATACTAATATTCCCAAAGAGATCTTTCCTCCTTCTAAGATGGATTCAATCACCGTGACGGGGTTTTATAGCGGGGCAAGTTCAAAACTGCTTGATGATATCGCAGTCAAAGAGATAGAGAGCGAAATAACTAATCTTTCCCAAGTTGCCAAAGTCACCGCAACGGTAAAAAACGGCTCCTTTGCGATCATTGCGGAGTTAAAAAAGGGACAAAGTGCTAATGTCGTGGTCGATGATGTCAAAGATATCGTCACCAAGATCGGTCCTGATCTGCCAAGTGATATGGATGAGCCGCTTGTAAAAGCTAATGAACTTGTGTTTCCGCTGATAAACGTATCATTGCAAGGAGATAGTAGCAAAGAGCAGCTACTAGAGGTAGCAAAAGAGTTAAAGCAGGAGTTGATGGGGCTGAAGCAGCTGAGTGAAGTGGTCATTCGCGGAGATAGTGATATGGAAGCGGTGCTGACGCTCAATGAAAGCAAGATACAAGCGTACGGATTAGATACTGCTGCACTGATTGATGCGCTATCAAACCTCTCCTCTATCTTTCCCGTTGGGCAGGTACAGGAGTATGGAACGCACTATTATCTCTCTACGGCTAACGGTACGCTAAATCAGCAGAGTTTAGAAGATACGATCATCCGTGTTTCGGGCAAGACGCTACGGTTAAAAGATATCGCCCAAGTTGCAACAACGCTAAGTGACCCCGATACGCTTTCACGCTTTAATGCAAAGCCCAATATTACGATTAGTCTTAGCAAAGGTGCTGACGGGGATGCTATCGGGCTGGTGAAAGAGGTGAAAGAGATTTTAAACAGGTATGAAACAAAGTACGATTCTTTGCATTTTGATACCTACGCCGATACTTCGATCTGGATTAAAAATAGGCTCAACAACGTCGTTTCAAATATTGCGTTTGGGCTAATACTCCTTTTTGGGGCACTGTTTTATTTTATCAATTACCGCATCGCTAGTATTGTGGCTATCGGCATCCCGACAAGCTTTGCTATCGGGCTTATCGGGGCGTTTTATTTTGGTTTTAGTCTCAATATGCTCACACTTTTAGGCGCACTCATCGCACTGGGGATGCTTGTGGATGAAGCGATAGTAGTTGCTGAAAATATTTATCGCCATATGGAGGAGGGCAAGAGCAAAAAAGAAGCTGCAATCACAGGCGCTCTTGAGATGTATCCGGCGGTTTTGACGGCCACGGCCACGACTATTTTTGCTTTTTTGCCTATCTTGCTCATGAGCGGTGATGTGGGCAAGTTTATGCAGGTGCTGCCTATTATGATCGTGATTTTGCTCTTGAGTTCGCTCGTTGAAGCCTTTTTCTTTTTGCCGCTACATGCTAAGCAGATGCTCAAAGTCAGCCACAATACAAGCAACGTTGATAAGATTTGGAAGATAAATAAAGCGATCTATGCCAAGATTTTATCGACCATGTTGCATAGACGCCGTCTTTGGCTTTTGGTGATGGTAAGCGTGATAGGGGTAGCTACTTTTGTATTAGCAAAGAGTTTAAAGTTTGAGTTTATGACCCCTTTTGATACCACACAGGTCTATATCAGCGGTTCAGTCGGCAGCGGTAAGACGCTAGAACAAACCCAAGAGGATGTCAAAAAGATTGAAAAAGCACTTTTTAAAGGGTTGGAGTTTGGTGATGATATCGCAAGCGTAAGCTCTATTATAGGGTTAAAGCTTGATGGTAAAAACCAACCGTTGATGGAGGAGTTTTATTTTCAAATCTTTCTAAATCTGCATGAAAGAGCGCCGACCAATATCTTTGAAAAGTATTTAACACCCCTTCTTTCGCCTGCGTATGACGGGGAAAATATGATCCGGCACAAAAGCTCTTTTGAGGTAAAAAATGAAGCACAGGCGGTGCTGCAAGGATTTATTGATAGGCAGGAATTTGATGAGCTTAGTATCTTTGTTCCTCAAACGGGTGTTGTCAAAAACGATATCGAGATCGCTTTTGCAGATACTAGCGACAAAGTCGATGACGCTATCGATGAGGTTAAGGCTGCACTAAGTGCAATACGGGGCGTTAGCAGTGTTGAAGATGATAGGGATTACGGCAACTACGAGATCAAGCTACATCCTACGCGTTTTGCGCAGATGCAGGGCGTTGATGAGGGGTATTTGCTGCGTATTTTGAAACCGTTTTATCTCAAAGCAAGCTACGCCAAACTCTTTGGCGATGAAGGGGTAAGCGATATACGCTTGCAAGGAGCGCAAAAAGATAACTTTGCACAGCTTTTGAAGCTGCGAATACAGTTACCAAATACAAAGCAGTTTATGCAGTTAAAAGATTTGGTAACGGTAGAAAAGATTCCCACACAAACGCAGATGTTTAAAGAAAACGGGATACCGATCAGCAGCATCACCGCAGTACTAAGCCGTGAAAAAACCTCTAATGAAGTGTATGAGCAGTTAACACCGGTGCTTGAGAGTCTAGAGGGGATAAACTATGAGATAAAGGGGGAACAAAGGGAGAGCCAAAAGGTGCAAAAAGAGATGCTGCAAGCTTTTGTTATTGCTACTTTGCTCATCTTTGTAGCACTCATTTGGATGTTTGACTCGGTAGTAAAATCGTTGATAGTGCTAAGTACCATTCCTCTTAGTGTGCTTGGGATACTTGCAGGGCATCTGATTATGGGGCTCAATATCTCTATGGCAACGCTTATAGGGATCGTAGGACTTGCAGGCGTGATTGTCAATGATGGGATAATTATGATGGATTTTATCAAGCGCGCGACAAATATAGAGGAGTTAAAAGCCTATGCGCTTTTGCGATTGCGTCCGATTTTACTTACGTCGCTGACGACCTTTTTGGGGCTATCTACACTTATCTTTTTTGCTTCGGGGCAAGCGCTTATTTTGCAGCCAATGGCGGTGGCACTTGGCTTTGGGATACTGTGGGCTACGGTGCTGAATCTTTATCTCGTACCTTTGGTGTATAGTTTGATCTATCTGCACCGAAAGTAGCGCGATAAATTTTTATTACATTTTTTTATGGTAAAATTGAGTTAACGAAAAATTTGGAGGATAGAATGAAAAAAATGTTAATTGCCGCACTAGCGGTAGTAGCGAGTATGAGTGTTGCAAGTGCAAATGGCTTATATAAAAATATGGGGCTTTTAGAACAAGGGCTTAATAATGTACAGCAGGGATATCTGTACAATGCGCCTGAATTGTTGGAAGCAGGGGTTAAAACCCTGATTGATGCAAACGATGCGTTGAGTAAAGAGGATATGCGAAGTACTTTGCCACAAGGTGCAAGCACGGCTGCGATTGATAACTTAACCGAAGCGATGCAAAAAAACATCGTAGCGCTGCAAAATGCTACACAGCTCAATGATACGCCAAAAGCGGTCGAAGCATACGGTGCGGTTGTAAAAAACTGTATCGCTTGCCATATCGCTATTAGAGATTAATAGCGTGCAGCCTCCCTTTTGAGGCTGCTATGAACTTACACAATACTCCTACAAAAAAATTTTATATATTTATATAATTGTAAAAAACTCAAAGGTGTTCTCATGGACATAGCAACGATGCGCAAAGAGTATACAAAAGCAGGATTAGATAGAGATGATTTGGAAGATAATCCGTTTATGCAGTTTGATAAGTGGTTCAAACAAGCCATAGAAGCTGATATTCTTGAACCAAATGCGTTTGATTTAGCTACCGTAAATCGGGATATGCAGCCTCGAAGCCGAGTCGTATTATTGAAATATTTTGACAAAGAGGGGTTTGTGTTTTTTACCAACTATGAAAGCCGAAAAGGGCGTGATATTGCGCACAATCCAAAAGTATCGATGCTTTTTCCGTGGCTTGATCTAGAGCGTCAAGTAAAGATTGAGGGACAGGTAAAGATACTGGATAAAAAAGAATCGCTTAAGTATTTTCTCTCCCGTCCAAAAGGTAGTCAACTAGGTGCATGGGTATCAAAGCAAAGCTCTATCATCAGTACACGAAAGCTGTTGGAGCAAAAGATGCAAGAGGTGAAGCAACGGTTTAAAGACGGTAAGGTT
>JBNJHJ010000051.1:0-9899 GCA_051748365.1 Campylobacterota bacterium | reverse complement strand
GCATACTGCATCTGCTGATTAAGCAGCGTTTGTGTTAAGTTATGGACATTTTCTAATCTATTGATCTGTTGGGCATTGGTTTGCGTACTGTTTAACAAGTAGGCAAGATACCCCATAAAGATAAGAATCGGAACCGTGATCGGAATGAGTATTTTATTAAAACTATTCATACAATGATTTTATCACAAAATAGATAAATATAACTATACATTATCACAGATAGTTTTACAAAAAAATTACGATTTTTCGGCAAAATTCTTTTAAACGATTCAATCTCAGACAAAGCCCCGATAAAACGGCACTACTCTTTTTTGAGCCCTCTTTTTTAATAATTATTTAATAAAATGTTTATTAGATTTTTAGGTATAAAAGAGTACTATTTTGAGAGGGTGAGAGGTTGAGGTTTGTAGAACGAAACAAAGGCTATAGATGCAACATATTATAAAACGAGACGGTTCTAAAGAGCAGTTTCACAGTTATAAAATTGAAGATGCGATACAAAACGCGTATAAAAGTAAGAGCAAACCCTACGATAAAAGAGCTTTTTATCAAGTGATGGAAAAGATCGACAAAGAGGGTATCGATAGTGTAGAAGAGATTCAAGATATGATCGAAAAAGTGCTCTATGAATTGGGTGATTTTGCAGTGATGAAATCTTTTATCACGTATAGATTTATGCACAAAATGCAAAGAGAGCATGTACTGGGATTAAATAAAGATACGACCTTTATCGATTGTTCTGATAGTGTGCAAGAGTATATTAAAAAAGAGGATTGGCGCATTAATGCCAATGCAAATACCGGCTATTCAAACTCGGGATTGGTAAACAATCTTGCAGGAAAAGTGATCGCAAACTATTGGCTTGATAAGGTATATTCTAAGCAAGAGGGCGCAGCACATAGAAATGGAGATCTGCATATTCATGATCTTGATTGTTTAACCGGATATTGCGCGGGATGGAGTCTGCGAGCGCTACTAAATGAAGGCTTTAACGGTGTACGTGGGCGCGTTGAAAGCAAGGCGCCAAAGCATCTTAAAGAAGCCCTTGGGCAGATGGCAAACTTTTTGGGTATTTTGCAAAGCGAGTGGGCAGGAGCACAAGCGTTTAGCTCTTTTGATACCTATCTCTCTCCCTATCTTTTTGCCGATGATATGGATTACGAGGAGACAAAAAAAGCTATTAGAAGCTTTGTGTACAACTTAAACGTTCCTTCAAGATGGGGGCAAAGTCCTTTTACCAATATCACGATCGATTGGACGGTTCCCGATGACTTGAAGCAGCAGATTCCAACGCGTGAGGATATCCATCTGTTTAAAAACTTTGTCGGCAATGAAGCGCTTGAGGCAAAGGCAAGACAAAGAGGCAAGTCATTGCTTGAGATGACGTACAAAGATTTTCAACCCGAGATGGATATGATCAACCGTGCGTATTATGAAGTGATGACAGAAGGAGATAGAACAGGGCAACCCTTTACCTTTCCGATTCCTACGGTCAATATCACCGAAGAGTTTGATTGGTATGGCAAAAATACTGATGTATTGTTTGAAAACAGTGCAAAGATAGGGTCAAGCTATTTTCAAAACTTTATCGGTAGCCAGTATATCTATGATGACAACGGCAACAAAGTAGAAGATCCCGATGCGTACAAACCCGGAGCTGTGCGCAGTATGTGTTGTCGCTTGCAGCTTGATTTAAGAGAACTCTTAAAACGGGGTAACGGATTGTTTGGAAGTGCCGAGATGACAGGGAGTATCGGGGTTGTGACGATCAATATGGCTCGGCTTGGCTATCTGTACAAAGGCGATAAAGAAAGCTTTTATAGCCAGCTTGATAGATTGCTTGAGATCGCAACATCTACACTAGAGAAAAAAAGAGTGGTGATTAAAGAGTTGTTTGAAAAGGGATTGTTCCCCTACACCGCAAGATATCTACCCGGGTTTGATAACCACTTTGCAACTATCGGTGTCAACGGCATGAATGAGATGGTGCGAAATTTTAGTGATGATAGATATGATATTAGCAGTGATTACGGTGAAGAGATGGCGATTGAACTGCTTGATTATATCCGCGATAAGATGAAAGAGTTTCAAGAAAGAACGGGAAATCTGTATAATCTTGAAGCAACACCGGCAGAGGGAACGACGTATCGATTTGCAAAAGAGGATAAAAAGCGCTATAGTGATATCTTACAAGCGGGTTTTGGAGATAATATCTACTATACCAACTCTTCGCAACTGCCTGTTGATTTTACAACCGATCCGTTTGAAGCACTACTGAAACAAGACAAGCTACAAACACGCTATACAGGCGGTACGGTGCTGCATCTATATATGAATGAAAAGATTGAGGGTGTTGATGCCACAAGAGAGTTTTTAAAATCGGTGATGAGTAATTTTCGTCTGCCCTATGTGACGGTGACACCGCTATTTAGTGTTTGTCCTAAGCATGGGTATTTAAGCGGAGAGCATGAGTTTTGTCCAAAATGTGACGATGAGATACTAAGAGAAAACAAAACAAAAACAGCGTAAAGGATACAAGATGTCAAAACAACAAATACTAGAACAAAATGCACAAAAAAGAACAAAGTGTGTAGTCTATACACGAGTTATGGGGTATCATAGACCTGTTGAGAGCTTTAATATAGGCAAAAGAGGCGAACATGCGCAGCGTCTTTATTTTCAAAAAAATAGCTAAAGGATAATGTGTGTCGCAGAGTAAGCCTATAGAAGATATCACACCTTTTACAATGTTAGATTTCAAAGGCTACACCTCTGCGATCGTTTGGTTTTGCGGATGCAATATGCGGTGCGGATACTGTTACAATCCCGAGATCGTGCATTCGCGCGGCAAGATAAGCTTTGATGCGGCATTGAAGTTTTTGCAAAGCCGAAAAAAATTACTCAACGGCGTTGTGCTCTCAGGAGGTGAACCTACACTCTATCCAAAGCTTGGAGAGTTTGCCCTAGAGGTAAAGCAGATGGGGTATAAGATCAAACTTGATACCAACGGTACAAAGCCACAAGCGGTGCAAAAGTTGCTTGAGAGTCAAGTGATAGATTTTGTTTCATTAGATTATAAAGCCCCGCAGTATAAGTTTAAAGAGGTCACAAAGTTAAAGCAAAATGACTTTTTTAAAGTGTTACAAACGGTACAGCTGTTGCAAAACAGCGGCATCTCATATGAGGTGCGCACAACCGTTCACGGGCAATTGTTAAATTCTGAAGATATAATAAAGATTATTGATGATCTTAAAAAGTTTGATTATGATAAAACCTTTTATATACAAAATTTTCTAGAAAGCAACAACCTTGATAATTTACAACCTTACGAGAAAGAGTATGATCTTGTATCTATCGTAAAAGCAGCAAACGAAAAAAGTATACAGATAGATTTTAGAAATTTTTAAATTGTGTGGTATAATTTTGGAAGTTTTTCAAATATACAGTGAGGAGTATGAGGTGAAAAAGCTACTTTTAATCGCTTTTTTAGCACTTGCTAGTGTTGCAACATTGAGCGGTTGCGAAAAAAAAGAATATAAACACCCGATGCATCGATAACTAGTGCACAAAGCACTAGTTACGGTAGTTTCTCTCAAGCATCTTTTGGGTAGTGTCATATTTAAATTCAAACCCTTTATCAAGTAGTGCTTTTGGATAGACTCTTTTAGAACCCGTTAAAACCGTAGCTCCTTCGCTATATAAAAGATCAAGCGCAAATTTCGGAACGGGAAAAATAGCCGGTCGATGCAAAACTTTTGCAAACGCTTTTGTAAAATCTTTGTTTAAGATCGGATAGGGTGCAACAGCATTGTAGATCCCCTCAAGTTCATTTTCAATTAAAAATGGATAGATTCTTTTTAGATCCTCAAGATCGATCCATGAAAACCATGAGGAACCGTCCCCGATAGGACCTCCAAGACCCAAAGAAAAGGGTGTATACATCTGTTTGAGTGCACCGCTATTTTTATCCATAACAATACCAAATCGTAAAATAGAAGTCTTTTTATTACACTGCAGAGCCTCTTTTTCCCAATCTTTGCACACAGAAGCTAAAAAATCATTTTCGGGTTCTTTGCAACTGTACTCATCACACTTTGTATCTTCGGGATAAAATCCTATTGCAGAAGTTGAGATGAAATGCTTGACATTGGACTCATTAATCGCATTAACTAAAGCTTTTGTCGTATCTATTCGGCTAGAATATAACTCTTTTTTGTAAGCTTCAGTCCATCTTTTAATGATTGGAGCCCCTGCAAGGTTGATCACTACATCACACTCTTTTATCTTATCTAATGTACCGTTTTTAAAATCATTACGTGAAATCGGCACAACATCATCAAAAACACTCTGTAGTGCCTTACCTACAGCTCCTGATGCACCTGAAATTGCTACTTTCATCTTGACTCCTTGTCAGTTAGCGTATGTTTGATTATAGTATAAAGTTTGTTTATGAAAGCTTTTGTAGTAAAATATTTTGAAATTCTTTAAACGGTGGCAGCTGTAAAGCGCTTGTATCTCTTTGTTGTGTGCCCCACATCGGTTCGGGAAAATATGCATCTTGTTCAAAGCGCGCCATGATGTGTAGGTGTACTCGTGGCACATAGTTTCCAAACGAGGCAATATTTATCTTTGCAGGGCTGTAGTATGCAAGCATTGTTTTTTCAACAATATCTACCACCTCAAAAAGTCGTTGTTTTGTGGATTTTGGAAGATCGCTTAACTCTTTGTAGGGGGTATGGGTAAAGATTTTGAGCCACGGAATCTGAGCATCCTCTACCTCGATGAAAAGGTCACTTTCGCTATAGATCTGCAAAATTCTTTCCGTTAAAAGGAAGTAGGGCACTTCCCCAGGTAAGTCCTCCCCCAAAGGTATCTAGCAACATCAAATCGCCGCGTTTCAGTAAGCCGCTTTCATAACGCTCATTCATCGCCATAGGCACGCTAGCACTTGATGTGTTGCCGTATTTTGCAACGGTAAGTACAACCTGTTGTGGGGTGAGATTAAGTGCTTTTCCAACGGCATTGATGATTCTATAGTTTGCTTGATGGGGAATAAAGTGATCGATATCAACGCTTTGTATATTGTTTGAGTGTAAAATATCGATTACATCTTTTGTTAGTGTCTTTACAGCAACCTTAAACGTTTCATTGCCCCGCATCTTCATAAACTGCATATGGTTTTCAATCACATCAGGTGAACAGGGGTGTTTTGATCCGCATCCGGGAGTGATCAAAAAATCTCCGTATGCACCGTCAGCTGAGGTGTGGATATCAATAATTGCATCTTTTTTATCATCCACACCGCTTATAACCGCTGCACCCGCACCGTCACCAAAAAGTACGCAGGTAGAGCGGTCGCTGTAATCAACGATACTACTAAGTTTTTCAGCTCCAATAACCAAAATATTTTTTTTCATCCCCGATTCGATATATGCTTTAGCAATAGAAAGCAGATAGACAAAGCCGCTACATGCTGCACTGATATCAAACGCCGTTACATTATGGATGCCGAGCTTGTCACTTATGACGCATGCGGTGGAGGGCATACAGAGATAGTCCGGACTTATGGTCGCGCAGATAACCATATCGATAGCGTCTTTTTCGATATCTGCACGCTGTAGTGCTATCTTTGCAGCCTCTACTCCAAGATCGCTTGTTGCTTGATCCGCATCGGCGATATGGCGATTTTTTATACCGGTTCGCTTAAAGATCCACTCATCGGTAGTGTCAACGATCTTTTCAAAGTCTTTGTTTGTGAGGGTGTTTGGGGGGACGTAGGACCCGATGGATTGAAGTGCTGCATACATGGTGAGTTGACCCCTTATTTTAGTGATTGTTCAATATGTGCGTTTGCACCCGATTCTACATAATCTACAGCTTGAAACACGGCATTTTTGATCGCTTTGGCATTGCTTTTGCCGTGACTGATGATAGTACACCCTTTTACACCAAGAAGCGGTGCGCCGCCGTATTCTGCATAATCAATATGTTTTTTTAAGTTTTTAAATACTTTTTTCATCAAAAGAGCACCCGCAATAGCAATGGGAGATTTTTTGATCTCGGTTTTCATAAACTTATAGATCGCATCAGCAACGCCTTCACTGGTTTTAAGTAGTACATTCCCTACAAATCCATCACAAACGACCACATCAACGCTTCCGTCAAAAATATTGTTGCCCTCGACATTGCCGACAAAATATTCTAAATCTTTCATTTTTTCATGGGCTTGTTTGACCGCCTCGTTGCCTTTGCTTTTCTCTTCACCGTTTGCAAGAAGTCCTACTCGTGGCTTTTGTAAGCCAAACATATTTTTTACATACGCTTCACCCATCACACCAAATTGGTACAGGTGATCGCTTTTGCTATCGACATTTGCACCCACGTCTAGCACTAAAGTCTTTTTAGCCGTGTGCGTTGGCATCAGTGTGGCAATAGCGGGTCTACTTACACCTTCTAGGCGTCCTATGCGCACGGTTGCTAAGCTCATGCTTGCACCGCTGTGTCCTGCTGATACTACTGCATCGGCTTCATCTTGGCGTACGAGATTAACAGCTTTAAAGATAGATGATTCTTTGCGCTTCATCGCATCGGTGGCGCTTTCATGCATCCCGATGACGTCACTACTTGCAACTATCTTTGAAACCGCTAAAAGCTTTTTAGGAGCCAGTTTTTCTATCTGTTCTTTTTCGCCCACTAGGATCGGCTCAAATTTTTTGAACTTGTATGCTTGTAAAATTCCCTCTAAAATAGGAGTAGGACCAAAGTCCCCTCCCATCACATCAATAGCAACTCTTACCATCTTATGATTTATACTCACCTGTAGTCATATTCATATGGTGTGGCATCTTCCAGCTACCGTCTTTATCTTTAACCGGTCTTGGAATGTTTACTTTGTAGTGTGTTCTTCTTTTTTTACCTCTAGTTTTACTTACTCTAGTCTTTGGTACAGCCATTTTATTCTCCTTCTTTTAATATTCTATCTCAAACTCTTGACTACTGTCACATCCGTTGCAGTAGTTATAATCATTTTTAAAAATCTCTAACTCACTTTGTAAAATCTTTTCGATATCGACAATGCCGTCTAAGCATTCAATTGTATCTAAATCTTCCACGCTTAGTGCAGTATCACTGAGGCGTAATTGTAAATCTTCACAAATCGTAACACTGAAATCATCCGCACAGCGGTTGCACGAAAGTTCACATTTTGCCTCAAGTGTACCTTTTAAGAGCACTTCATGAGTAGATGTTTTTTCTATAGACCCTCTAAAACAGAGTCTTTCATTTTCAAAGTTTAAACTATTTTCGTGAGTCAAAACTTTTCGAAACGGAATCTGCATACTCTTTGATTAAACAATCTCTCTTTGTGCAAAAAAGAAGTTGATCTCATTGTTTGCATTTTCTAAACTATCGCTTCCGTGCACCGCGTTTGCATCGATACTTTCGGCAAAATCAGCTCTAATAGTTCCCGGCTGCGCTTCTTTTGGGTTTGTTGCTCCCATTAAATCTCTGTTTTTGGTTACGGCGTTTTCACCTTCAAGTACCATAACAACAACCGGTCCGCTTGTCATAAAAGAAACAAGTTCTCCAAAAAAAGGTCTTTCTTTGTGTACTGCGTAAAATTCACCTGCATCTGCATCGCTTAGTTGCAATTTTTTCATTGCAGCAACTCTTAATCCGTTACTCTCAAATCTATCTACGATCTTACCGATTACACCTTTTTGTACTGCATCGGGCTTGATGATTGATAATGTTTGCTCCATAAATAATTCTCCTGTGAAAAATGAAGCGAATTATACCATAAAATAAGTTAAGAAATATTAAATTAAGTTGAAATTTTTCAAAGTGCAGAAAGACGGTGCGGCAAACGCCACACCTTAAGAGTAATTACTCGGCTACAGGTTCTCCTGCATCGCCTCTGTTTTCAGAAAGCGTAAGCCCGTCTTTAGCCTCGCCCCAAACGATACATCCCTCTGTAGGACATGCTTCAGCACATGCAGGCTCATCATGATGCCCGACACACTCAACACATTTATCTTCATAAACGTAATAGATCTCTTCTCCCGTTGGGTTATCATCCTCATCAACAATTGCTTCTACCGGACACTCATCTATACAAGCACCACAGTTAATACATGTATCATTAATAACTACAGCCATAGTTTCTCCTTTAAGTAAATTACCAAAGAATCATAACCTATTTTATCTTTAAATACTCTTTTATCTGTGTAACTTTATCGATATTTTCCCAGTTAAAGCCCTCATTTTCACGTCCAAAGTGCCCGTATGCGGCTGTTTTTTGATAGATTGGACGAAGCAGATCAAGTGTTTCGATTATTCCCTTTGGAGTAAGATCAAAGATGTGACGCACCGCTTTTTCTATAAGGGTATTGTCGATTGTTGAACTGCCGTGGGTATCGACATGGATGGAAACGGGTTCAACCACCCCGATAGCATAGGCAAGCTGTACGGTTGCTCTGTCACAAGCTCCGCTTGCAACGAGGTTTTTAGCAACATAGCGCGCTGCGTACGCACCGCTTCTATCGACCTTACTTGGGTCTTTACCGCTAAAAGCCCCGCCGCCGTGAGCACAGCTGCCGCCGTAGGTATCTACGATGATCTTTCTACCCGTTAGTCCCGCATCACCTTGCGGGCCGCCGATGACAAAGCGTCCTGTGGGGTTGATGTGGTATTTAATATCGTCAGCTAGCAGCGATTTGTCGATATTTTTATAAATGATCTCTTCAATCACAGCGTCTTTGATCCTTTGTTGCGTGACGTCGGGGTCGTGCTGGGTAGAGACGACAATTGTATCGATTGTCGTGGGTTTACCGTCTTCATAGCGTACACTTACCTGCGCTTTGCCGTCAGGGCGCAAAAAAGGCAGGTTGCCGTTTTTGCGGTTTTTGGCTAATCCTTGCGTAAGCGTATGGGCTAATGAGATGGGTAGAGGCATCAACGAGGGCGTCTCTTTGCACGCATAGCCAAACATCAAGCCTTGATCTCCGGCTCCCATCTGCCCGCTTTTTCTATCTACGCCTTGATTGATATCGGGACTTTGCTCACCTACACCGTTAAGTACACCTGCGCTGCGATAATCAAACCCAAAGCTTGCATCGGTGTACCCGATTTGGCGGATCACCTCTCGTGCGATCTCTTGCATGGGAGCGTAGGTTTTAGTCTTCAGCTCTCCTGCGATGATACAAAATCCGTTTGAAAGCAGTGTTTCACATGCTACACGTGCATCTTTATCTTTGGCGATAATATAATCTAAAATAGCATCGCTGACTTGATCTGCCATCTTGTCAGGATGCCCCTCCGTAACCGATTCGGAGGTAAAAATATACTCATTTGACATAGAAATCCTTTAAAAATTCTCTTGAAATTATAACGAAAAAGGGTTAATGCATCGGTGTTACCTTGAAAACTGCACTCCAAGCCCTATCCGCTGCACTCGGCGGTTGTAATCGATCAAACTTTCCCCGTAGCCGTCAAAATATTTTAGATAGCCGTAAACCTTGTCATTGCCGAGAATATCTTTTAGGGGGAAACTCCAGCTTGCCGTAAATGCTCCTTTATCGATATCCGTAAAGTTATAGCGATACAGCAGTGAAAAGATATTTTTTTTCCACAGATAGCTAGCTTCAATAGAGCCGTCACCGTAATAATCTATATAATCGGGATTATCGTCGCCTTTGTGATCGGTGATATGATCTTTTTGTTTTTCGGGGATTCTATACCAGTTTTCAAAGTGTAAAAATAGGTTGTTAAACTGGGTACTTACGCGTGCATAGAGGTAGTTTAACGATCTTGATTGCGTGCCGCCTTGACCGTTGGAATTGTGTTGCAATCCAATTTGCAGCAGTTTCATCGCTTCTAGATTCAGCAAGCGTAAAGGCAAC
>JBNJHJ010000050.1:0-9939 GCA_051748365.1 Campylobacterota bacterium | reverse complement strand
GGTAATGCCCCCTTACGAAGAAAGTTTTGAAATGTTTTTAAGCTTTACATACATCATCGCCGTCATGATCGCATCGTTGATCGCGTCGTGTTTGCCCATAATAGGCAGCTTCAAATCTTTCATAATACTATCAAAACGCAGATCTACAACCCCTTGCGGGATGAGCCCTATCTTTTTGTCATGATAGATGGCTGAAACTTCGATCTGTTCGTTTGGCAGTTTAATACCGATTTTGGGTTTGAGGTATTTGTTGATCATCGCAACATCAAACTCTAGGTAGTACCCCACTAGCGGACGATTACCGATGAAGTACAAAAACTCCTCAATCACTCCATCGATATCTTTAGCCCCTTCAAGATCGCATTTTCTGATCTGGTGGACTTTGATACTTTGGGCATCAAGCTTGGCTTTTGGTTTGACAAAACGCTCAAATTTACCGCTTGTTTGTATCGTGTTGGCTTTAATTTTGATCGCACCTATGGAGATGATATCATCGACTTTGGGATTAAGCCCCGTTGTTTCACAATCAAACACGATACACTCATCACCTTCATACGGTTCAAGCAAAAACTCAAACCGCTTATCATTGAGGTTTTTTTCATTGCGCCACTGCCGTATGAACTCAAACATACTCTAGCCTATATTTTGAAGTCAAGTATTTTTTAAAGCGGTTAACGATCTTAAAGGTATCTCGCAGCATATCTTTCTCAAGCGTGGTCAAGCTATTTGGATTGATGAGATTGTCTACACTATCACCTCTATCTAGCTTTTGTAAGCTTGCTTTGAGCCGCAGCGTTATCAAAAAGTTAAACGATTCGGTCAACTCGCTTGCAAACTCTTTATCAAGTACTCCCTTTTTATACAAAGCTTTGATTCTATCGATCGTATTTGTAGCAAAGATATTTTGTTCAAGTGCCATTGTGCGGATACCGTGAACAAGCGGAAAGATACCGCCTTTTTTGAGATCAAGTTTATTTTTGTTTTCATTTTTTTCTACGACAAAGTCATTGAACAATCCAAGCGGCGTAGCAAAGGTCAGCGCAAATGATGCAAAGGTTGTAAAGAAAAATGCCGACCGATCGATCTGTGAAAGCGTGTGTTTTTTTAACTCTTTGAGCAGCTTTTTATCTCCAACTACGCAGGTTGCATCGACAAATATCGCAAGATTCATAAAATCCTCTTTTTCTTTTCGGTTGATCCACCCCTCTATCTGTTTGGCAAATTGGTCGTATCTTTTTGTCCAAAAGGGATTGCTGACCATGATGTCGCCTTTGCAGCGCGGATACCCAAACTCTATAAGCGTATCGGTAAATTGCGCAGTAAAAGATAAAACCTCCTCATCGCTAAGAGCGCATCCATCGGCGATGATCAATGCATTGTCTTGATCGGTTCGTAGGATCTGCTCCCCGCGTCCTTCACTACCAAGGACTAGCAGTGCGGCATTGTCTAGCAACCCTTGCGGCGCAAGCAGCGTAAATATCTTTTCAAAAAGTTTTTTATTAAGCTCATTGAGCAGTTTTGAGATGTAGCGGACCTTGACGCCTTTGGCGTAGAGGGCTTTGATGATCTTGATAAAGTTTTGGCTCACCTGTTTAAGTTCCTCAATATCAAGCGCTTTATCGATCTCATTGGCAACGGCGTACGTGTGTGAGGAGAAAAAGCTTGTTAATGACATCTGATCTAAGATCCCTACGATATTTTCCTCTTTGTCTTTGACAATCAATCGCTTGATGTTAAAGCGTGTCATGATAAGTTGTGCATTGAATAAAAAGTCGTTATCGTTGACATAGCGTAAGCCGTAGCTGCAAATCTTGCGTACCGCATCATCGTAGCTTAAGCGGTTGAGAATAACCTTTTCCCTAAAATCGGTATCTGTGGCAATAGCAAACTCCGTATCATCTTTAACTAAGATGCTTGAGAGGTTGTTCTCTTTCATATATTTGACCGTATTGTAAATAGTTTCATTAGCATCAACATACAGCGGCTTTTGTAAGTACGCATCTCCTACACGCGCGACCATGAGGTTTGCCAACTCTTTGTTTTGCGTATCTCCGATATTAACGCTAAGTTTTTGCGAAATCGATTGAAAGAAAAAATGCTCTAACTTTTCATTTTGATACACCACTTTTAAAAATACTTCTTGTGGCAGTACGTAACAGATACACTCTTCTAGCGTTTTAAAATAGTTTTTGGTGCGGTGTTCAATGAGCGAAAGTGGATCAAAAAACTCATTATCGGCAAAGATAGAGATTACCTCATTGTTATCGGGGTTTAACTCTTGGACTTTGCCTTTGATAATAAAGTATAGATTTTGCTCCTCATTGTTTCCATCGATAATAAAGGTGTCGTTTTGAAAGTACTCGATATTGAGCTTATGGCTAAGCAGCTCTATCTCCTCATCGATGAGGTTATCAAAGGGGGGAATGTTTTGTAAAAAGGTCTTTTGTTCTAATATACTCATTGCTCTCTCGCTTTTGCCGTTTTTTACTATTTTAGCACAAAGAGTGTAAAAGAGTAGGCATAAAAAGACTAAAATACTCGATGCTATTTTGGCGCTACTTTATTGTTACTAAATAACTCAAAGCACCTATTTTGCACAGATGAACTTTTGAGTAAAAGATAGACAAAATCAAATTAATGATGCTATTTTGTCAACTAGGTTACATAAATACACATTAAGCAAAGATAGTCACCATCTATATAGTTACGATAAGTAACATCAAAAGATAAAATTATGACATTTTTGCATCTAGAGCCGATAATGCTATGTTAATGCTATTTAGAGCTTCTAAGATTCAAACTGTACAAAAATTAAAGGAGCATTCATGGAGCTGTCTGAGAAGATGAAAGCTTACTGGCAAGCAAATGTTCGACTTTTAGTCGGTTGCTTGGTAGTATGGTTTGTTGTTTCATTTGGTTTTGGGATCTTGTTGGTTGATGTGTTGAATCAATTCAACCTCGGCGGATACCCATTAGGATTTTGGTTTGCCCAGCAGGGGTCAATCTATACGTTTATCGGGATTATTTTCTTCTATATGTGGAAGATGAACAAGATAGATGTTGAATTTGATGTAGATGAGAAGTAGGGGGCATTTATGGATTTACAAGTAATGATATGGCTCGTTGTAGGTGCATCATTTGCACTATATTTCGGGATTGCGATCTGGGCAAGAGCCGGAAGCACAAGTGAATTTTATGTTGCAAACAAGGGGATCAACCCGATTGCAAACGGTATGGCAACAGCTGCAGATTGGATGAGTGCAGCGTCATTTATCTCTATGGCGGGGTTGATTGCATTTTTAGGTTACGGCGGTTCGGCGTATTTGATGGGTTGGACAGGCGGTTATGTACTGCTAGCACTTCTTTTAGCGCCCTATTTGAGAAAATTCGGTAAATTTACCGTACCTGATTTCATATCCGATCGTTTTGATTCTCGTACAGCTAGAATCATCGCAGTAATTGCGCTACTTGTTATCTCAATTACTTATATTGTCGGACAGATGAGAGGTGTCGGGATCGCATTTTCAAGATTTTTGGATGTGGATATCTTGTGGGGATTGATCATCGGTATGGGTGTTGTATTTAGTTACACCGTACTTGGCGGTATGAAGGGAATTACTTATACGCAGATTGCACAGTACGTAGTGCTTATCTTTGCTTATACCGTTCCTGCGGTATTTATCGCATTTCATATTACGGGTAATCCTATCCCGCAGTTGGGACTAGGAAGTACCCTTAGTGACGGCAGTGGCGTGTATATGCTAGAGCGCCTCAATCAAGTAGTAACTGATCTAGGATTTATGGAATACACCACCAGTAACGCAATGAGTACGCTCAATATCTTTTTGCTTACAATGGCGTTGATGATCGGTACGGCGGGATTGCCGCACGTAATCGTGAGATTTTTTACCGTTCCTAGAGTAAGAGATGCAAGAAAATCAGGTGGTTGGGCACTTATTTTTATCGCTCTACTTTATACTACTGCTCCTGCTGTAGGTGCAATGGCGATGTATAACTTAGCAAAAACGGTACACACCGGCGATACGATCAACAATGAAAACGCACTAGCGTATGAAGAGCGACCTGAGTGGATGAAAACTTGGGAAGGTACGGGTCTTATGAGTTTTGAGGATAAAAACGGTGACGGTAAGATTCAATTTTATAACGACACCAATCCCGCTTTTGATGCAAAAGCAGCGCAGATGGGATGGGAAGGCAATGAGTTACAAGTTGATAGAGATATCATGGTACTTGCAAACCCAGAGATTGCAAACTTACCAAACTGGGTAATCGCTCTTGTTGCAGCAGGGGGAATTGCAGCGGCACTTTCAACGGCAGCAGGGTTATTACTTGTAATCTCATCATCGGTTTCGCATGACTTGCTTAAAGGGATATTTAAACCCGACATCACCGACAAACAAGAACTGTTTGCAGGTCGTGTGGCGATGACGGTAGCTATTTTGGTAGCGGGGTATTTTGGGCTCAATCCTCCGGGCTTTGCGGCAGAAGTTGTGGCACTAGCGTTTGGTTTAGCAGCATCAAGTTTGTTTCCTGTACTTATGATGGGGATTTTTTATAAAAGAATGAACAAACAAGGTGCGGTTGCCGGTATGCTAGCAGGGCTACTGACGACGGTGTTGTATATCTTTATGTACAAAGGGTTCTTCTTTATCCCGGGAACCAACATACTTCCTGATACTATGGAAGGATGGATTATGGGTATTTCACCGCAAGGATTTGGAACAATAGGAGCCGTGATCAACGTAGTAGTTGCACTTGTTGTAGCAAAAATGACTCCACCGCCTTCAAAAGAGATCCAAGATCTTGTAGAGAGCGTAAGAGTTCCTAGATAGTTTAGTACTCAATCGGGCAAAATCTCCTCCCTTTTTGGGGGAGAACTTTCAATATTTTCAACCCCAAAAGAGAAAACTCTCTCCTTCTCTTTTGGGGTTTTTCTGCATTTCAATTAACTATCAAAAATTGTAGCTATAATAATTGTCAAAAAGCATACGTACAAAAAAGGAAATTCATGTCAAAAAAAATTTACTGCACGGCGCAATTTTTGCCCAAAGAGGGGGAAGAGCAGCAGCTTTTTAAGGTGTTGCAATCGCTTGAGCCAAATACGCTACGAGAAGATGGATGCTTACAGTATGTCGTAACTAGACAGGTTGACTCGCCATACGCCCAGGGCAAAAGTTTTCCAATTGTTTTTCACGAGATCTGGGCAGATAGAGCGAGCTTTGAAGCACACTGCCAAAGAGAAGAGATTACGGAGTTTTTTCAAAATTACTGCGTGAGTGAAAACGGGCTTGCACAAGATTGGAATGTGTGTATTTACAGCGATGAACCGCAAGGGTATGACGCGCCGAAACTTTAAATAGCAATTGTATTTTCTTTAAAATAGTGTTATAATATTTGACATAAGTTTGACAAAGGAATGTCTATGAATGCCAAGTATGGAACTAGGGATATTGTCAGAAACCCTTCACTGCTTCGAATAGGTGCAAATGATAGTTATATGATTGAAGATAAAAAAACTCACACTCCTTTAGGTGTTTATTTAGGGGTAGATTTAGCTAAAGAGTTTTTTGAATATGAAAAAAAGAAAAAACTACTTGAGAGTGCAAAAAAAATTAAACAGAGCGCTTTAAAAGAGTATGGTTTGTTAGAAGGTGCACTTGATGATGGATTATAAAAAAGGTGATATTGTCTTAGTGAATTTTAACCCACAAAAAAGATCAGATGAAGTAGGTAAAGTGCGACCTGCTATCATTGTTTCAGATTCACAGCTGAATCAAGTTTTAGATTTAGTTACTGTTGTGGCATTGACGACAAATCTCATTGATGACAGTGAACCTTTACGTGTAAGAATCAGTAAAAAAGATAAGTTACTTGAAAATAGCGATGCGATGATAGAGCAGTTACGAGCTGTATCTAAAAATAGAATTCGTGAAAAGATCGCTGCTCTTGATAAAAAGGAGAGAGAAAAAATTGATTACGGCATTACAGTAATGCTTGCTATTGATTAGACTCCATCAAAAGGAAAAAATCTTCTGTACTGCTGCAACCTAAAATCAAAGGTTGAAAATATGCTATCTTTTGCCTTTTGCTGCATATACAGCGCATTGGCTCCGATAGAGTGGTTTGCAGCATTTGACGGCGAGGTTAAGGATACAACTCTGGATGCTAATGCTAAGATATCACCATTTTACACCTCTAGTTTTTTTGCAACAAGCTCATTGACCACTTGCGGGTTTGCTTTGCCGCCGGTTGTTTTTAAAACCTGCCCGACAAAAAAGCCTAAAAGTTTTTTATTTCCTGCTTTGAACTTTTCTACATTTTCGGGATTGTTTGCGATAATCTCCTCGATAATAGGCTCAATGAGCGCAGGATCACTTATTTGCATGAGTCCTTTTTCTTCTACGATCTGTTTTGGATCATCGCCGCTTTTTGCCATCTGCTCAAACACCGATTTAGCGATCTTGCTTGAAATGGTCGCATCATCTACTAGCTGCGCAAGCTGCGCGATCTGTCTTGGGCTAAACTGCAGCTGCTTGTTCTCATTTTCTTTTATCTCTTTGGCAACTTCATTTGCTACCATATTTGCAAGTGCCACGGCATTGTCATAATGCGCAAGTGCTTGCGCAAAAAAGTTTGAGAGTCTTTCGTCTCTAGCTAAGATATCAGCAACCATCGCATTAAGATTGTACTCCTTTGTGTAGCTGTCAAAAAGCTTTTGTTGCATTTCATTCATCGGTGCAACTTCCCCGTCGATCTGCTTTTGTTTAGGCTGGGGTTTTCTTTGCCCTCTTTGGGTCTGTTTTTGCTCTTTTTTACCCCAGGAATCTTTTAAACTCACTATTTTATTAAACACGGGATAAGCGTCGCTGTAATCATGCTCATCGGCATAAAAATACCCCTGTCTTTCAAATTGAAAGCGCACATCAATCTTCTCTTCAATCACGGCAGGTTCGACAAGCGCATCTTTGACTACCTGTAGAGAGTTTGGATTCAGATCGGCAACCCCTTGTGGATTTTCGGTGTGAAACAATCTATCATAAAGACGCAGCTCAACCTTTTTCGCCTCTTTGGCACTGACCCACTGGATCGCACTTTTTACCTTGATACCGCTTGTGTCTTGCCCGCTTTTAGAATCACTGTAGTAACTTGCTTTGATCTCTACAATCTTGCCGCTAGCATCTTGTACCACCTCTTGGCATGCAATGATATAGCCGTGTCGAAGCCGAACAGGCTGTGTAGGCGTTAATCGGTAGTACCCCTTTGGCGGATTGAGGCTAAAATCATCCCGTTCTATATAGATTTCACTTGAAAAAGGAATTTTTCGCGACCCTTCTTTAGGTACGTCTTGGGGGTAGTAAGAACCCTCAAGCTCCTCTTTGCCCTCATAATTTGTGATCGTGACTTTTAGCGGATCAACCACGCACATCACCCGCGGTACTTTTGTGTTGAGATCATCTCTTATACAGTATTCAAGCTGTGAGACATCCACCGTTGAGTTTGCTTTAGCGATCCCTATCTGATCACAAAAATTACGGATAGATTGCGGCGTGTAGCCTCTTTTTTTGTATCCTGCAATAGTGGGCATCCTGGGATCATCCCATCCGCTTACGTAGTTGCCCTCGACAAGTTCAAGCAGCTTTCTTTTACTCATTACCGTATAATTGATATTAAGCCTTGCAAACTCGTACTGATAGGGGCGGGGCGGTTGTAGATTGAGCGTATCAATGATCCAATCATAAATTTCACGGTTGTTTTCAAACTCTAGCGTACACAAAGAGTGCGTCACTCCCTCAATATAATCAGACAGACAATGCGCAAAATCATACATCGGATACACTGCCCATTTATTGCCTGCACGAAAATGTTTAGCATGGCGTATTCTATACAAAAGCGGATCGCGCATCTTCATATTGGCCGCACTCATATCGATCTTGGCTCTTAATACATGCGCACCGTCACTGAATTCGCCGTTTTTCATCCGCTCAAACAGATCTAAATTCTCCTCTACGCTTCGTTGTGCATAACTGCTTCTACGTCCTGCTTGCGTGACCGTACCTCTATACTCTTTGATCTGCTGCTCATCTAAGCTATCGACATAGGCTTTGCCCATCTTGATAAGCTCTTGGGCATAGGCATAGAGTTTGTCAAAATAATCAGAGGTAAAATACACATCATCGGCCCACTCAAACCCAAGCCACTGCACGGCATCTTTGAGTGCTTGGACATATTTTGTATCCTCTTTTGTCGGGTCGGTATCATCCATTCGTAGGTTGCAGCGTCCGTTAAAATCACGCGCGATACCGAAATTGATAGAGATAGATTTTGCATGACCGATATGGGGAAATCCGTTGGGTTCGGGAGGAAATCGGGTGATAACCTCTTTATATTTTCCCTTTTTGAGATCTTGTTCAACGATAGCACGTAAAAAATCTTTGCTTTGACCCATCTATTTCACCTTTGACTTTTAAATGCCGTATTTTACCGTATTTGAACTTATTTTTTACAGCCAAAGGTTAATTGTAGTTGATAAATACTTTTGCGTAGGGTTGTCCTCCATCAAGCATTACCTTTACCTCTGCATCAACCTGTCTGTAGTTAAGTTCTATGGTTGTGCTTAGTGAGTTGCACACATGCATAAAATTTTCCGAAAATGGAGTAGAAACCTCCTTGACACGTTTTTGCTTGAGCAGTTTCACGCACTCATTGATAATATTTTCATACACTATTTTGTTCGTGGCTCGCTGAATCCGCAGCGGGCGCATAAACTCATAATTGTTTTGCAAAGTGCGCTTTTCAATTTCTTTGAGGGTTTTATACTGCTCGACATCTTGGGATTCCTCATCGATCTTTGCAACATACTTTTGCAACTGTTGTTCAAAAAACGCTTCAAAATCCGGTCTTGCTTGAAACAAAATTTGTAGAATATGCTCTTGGTCGTAAAACTTTTTGGGATTGATAGCAAGCGTATCTTCTTCTAAGTCATAAAGCCGCTCTAATACGTGACTAGCCGGTTCGATATAGTCGTATTTGTCATGTTTTGAAGTGATAAAAGAGACACTTTTTGGTGTAATAATCGGTTTATTGCCGACATATTCTAATTTGATCATCACAAAGCCTTTAATGTTTAATATCCTATTTTAGCATCTTTTTATAGATTAAGAGATTACAAAATTTACTTATTTAGCTCTTAAAGGGTGATAATGCTACTATTACGCTATGCAAACTCCATAAAATAGTAATAAATTAAAAAAGGAGATTCTATGGATAAAGAGACGATTGAACGTATCAAAAACAATCCGAAGTATCAAAAACTTGTCAAAACACGTAGCAAGTTTGCGTGGAAGTTGGCATCTTTTGTTTTTGTTATGTACTACGGATTTATCTTGCTATTAGCATACAAGCCCGAAGTTTTGGGTACTAGCATCACAGGGGGTGTTACTACATGGGGAATTGTCGTGGGTGTTGCGATAATTTTTATCTCATTTATTATCACAGGCATCTACACAAAGCGCGCTAATAGCGAGTTTGATAGTTGGACCAAAGAGATCAAACAAGAACTTAAGGAGGAGCTCAATGCGTAAGATTTTTATTCCACTACTTTTAGCAACCTCTGTTTTTGCACAAACGCAAGAAGCAGGCTTAGCACAAGGGGGCGTAAACGTTCCTGCGGTTGTGATGTTTTTAATCTTTGTGGGTGCAACACTTGGGATTACTTACTGGGCATCAAAGCGAACGAAAACCGCAAAAGATTTCTACACCGCAGGCGGCGGCATCACCGGAACGCAAAACGGTTTAGCAATTGCGGGTGATTATATGTCCGCAGCTTCTTTTTTAGGGATCAGCGGTCTTGTATACCTGCAAGGGTATGACGGGCTTATCTACTCTATCGGGTTTTTAGTCGGGTGGCCGATTGTTTTG
>JBNJHJ010000049.1:0-10314 GCA_051748365.1 Campylobacterota bacterium | reverse complement strand
CTTTTTGCTCAAAATAGTGATCAATCGTAAAAATTTTGGGTTTGTAATCAAGCTTTGCTAAATTGTGATAAATATCTTCTATGGAAGATTTAGTTGTTGTGGTGGAGTATTGTGGGTACATCGGAAAAAGGTATACCTCTTGCACGCCCTGTTCTTTGAGTTTTGGCAACACATCATTTGCAAACGGCGGTGTATAGCGCATAATAGCAGTAACAACCGTATCGTCATCAACTTGTACTTGTAGTTTATTAACTAAATTTTGCGTCAATTTTGGCAGCGGTGATTTTGAACCGATCGCTCTGTAGTTTTCTTTTGCCTCCTCAAGTCGTGAACGGATAATCATCGTAGCGATAAATTTACGCAAGAGCCAAGGAAAAGGTAAGATGTTTTTATCATCAAACATGTTTTTCAAAAAGAGTTCTACCTCATCAAGATTGTTCGGTCCTCCCATATTCAGAAGTATTAGTGCTTTTTTTGCCATACGTAACCTTTAATGCAGTTAAAATAATGAAATTATTATATTATAGTATCTTTTCATGTTTTTTAGTTTAGTTTTCTTGCCCATTTATAAAATAATCTATCCGGATCGATCCTCTTATCAATGGATTGTTCTTTAGTGATATACTCTATCAAAGATGTAGCTATTAAAGGTGCAAAAACAAATCCTCTGCCTCCCGTACCGCCTATCATATAGAGGTTTTTATGATAAATAATTCCATCTCTAGGAACGATCCCCTTTTTCACAGCAGGATATTTATCCAATGTTTTTTCTACATCTACTACTTTTCCTGCAATAGGAAAATAATCACGCACAGCCGATCGTGTACCGCAATAACAGCTTCTGTAGGTGAAATCTTGCACCCGGGTTAAATGCTTTGCCTCATGCAGTAAAAAATCAATATCTTTTTGACAGCTAATCGGTGCGGTGTCACTGTTTTTAGCATGTGTTGCACCGATTTTGACGACACCTTCATGCGAAGCGGAGACGGAGATATTTTTGTGGATACTGTGCGTAAGCTTCGCTTGCGTTCCTGCATCGATACGAAGCCCCCATGTTTTTCGCAATCCGATATAATCTAACCCGACAAGAGGCTGCTGCGAACCTGTGGCTAAAATGATATTTTTAGCTTCAATCATATCTAAAGTAACCTCTTGCTTTACAACCTCAACACCCTCTACAAGTGCACGACACATCTTTTGTGCATCCACTACACCTGCTTTTGGAAAGAAAAATGCACGCATGTTTTGATATGTTTTGTTTTCATACTCTTGGGTAATATGGCGTTCATACAGATCAAACTTTTGTGCATCGTCGCTATCTTTAGCGATACGGTAGATTCCTGTTTGGGTAAAAAGATGCGGAAAATGTTTGTGATAAAAGTTGACGGCATATGCAAACGCTTCATTGGTAAGCGTTTCTAACTGCCCGCCTTTACCGATCTTTGGGGAGATAAACGCTCCTGCGGCTCCGCTTGCTTGCGCAGCAATTTCATCTTTTTCATACAGTACCGTGCGCAATCCCTTTTGAGTGCAAAGATACGCACACATTGCACCGGTTATCCCACCGCCGACAATGGCTACATCAAACACTGATCTCCTTGATATCAGCTATTTTTTTAAACGCTGCATAGATCGATGCGATGGTGTTGAGCCTGTTTTGGCGCAACTTCATATCTTCGCTATTGACCATTACATGATCAAAATAGTTATCTAAAAGCGACTTTAAGCCAAAAAGCGCGTCAAGTTTTTGCTCATAGAGTGCATACTCTTTTTCCACTACCGCTACAAACGCACTAAAAAGCTGCTTCTCCTGCTCTTTTTCAAACAATTTCTCATCTACTTCTAAACTATCAAGAGAGATATCTTTGCTGATATTTGCAACCCGTTTAAACGTAGCTAGCACCTCTTCAAACCCTTCACTTTGTACAATTTGATCAAGTGCTTCGATCTTTTGTGATATCTTTACAACATCTCGCTCCCCACCGCTTAACACAGCAGTAATGATCGATCGGTTGACACTAAAGCTTTTGTAGATCCGCTCGATAAAAAACTCTTCTAACGCCGTTTTATCAAATGGTTTGTAGCCGCTGCTTAAATCATCAAACACTTGGGTGATATGAAAGTTCAATCCATAATGCGTCACAATGCGTATAATACCGTTTACCGCTCGCCTTAGCGCAAACGGGTCTTTTGAACCTGTCGGTGTTTTACCGATACTAAACAGTGCTAACAAGCTATCGAGTTTGTTAGCAATTGCTACAATAGCACTGAGTTTGCTACTTGGCAGTTGACTATTTTGTCCAAGCGGAAGATACTGCTGCTTTATCGCAAGTGCGACATCTTCCTCTTCGCCAAGCGCTTTAGCATAATAATACCCCATCAATCCCTGCAAATTACCAAACTCATCCACCATCTCCGTTTTAAGATCTGCTTTGGCTAAGCTTGTTGCTTTGATCGCTTTTTGCTCATCTACCCCGTAACTTTTTGCTAAATACGATGCGATCGCAACCTCTCTTTGTACCTTATCATACACCGATCCAAGCTCTTGCATAAATCCGATATCTTTGAGTTTAGCTGCATCAAGCCCGTTTTGTAGATCGTTTTGATAAAAAAACATCGCATCGGCTAGTCGGGGTTTTAATACCCGCTCATTACCGCTGATGACTTTAGAGTAATCCTGCGTCAACGCATTGCTGACAAAAACAAACTTGTTTGTCAATGCCCCATTGACAAAGACGGGAAAGTAACGTTGGTGTTCTTTCATCGACGTAATAATCACCTCTTTTGGCAGTTGTAAAAAGCTTGCATCAAACTCACCCATCAATGCCTTTGGATTTTCCGTAATAGCGACCACTTCATGAAGTAGCGCACTATCTCTATCAATACTCACGCCCTCGGTTTGTTCGATAGATTCAAACTCTTTTACAATCTTTTCTTTTCTTTTATCTTGATACAGCATCACCCCGTTTGTCGCAAGTTCAAAAAAGTACGCTTGGTACCCATCTAACTCCACAGGCTCAAAGCTTGCCATCTTGTGTACATAGGTAGTGTTTTGATTGCGGATGCCAAAAAGTTCTATACTGCCTACATCTTCTCCTGCAAAGCGGATCTGCAGCCAACGAATCGGTCGTATGAACTCTCGATCCAAACTCCCCCATCGCATCATCTTTCCAAAAGGCATACTCTCAAGCCAACTATCAAGCATCCCCTCAAGTAGCGTTGCACTCTTTTTACCCTCTTGCACTTTATGAAAATATAAAAACTCTTTACTGCCTTTGCTTTTTTTCTGTAGCCCATCGATTGAAACACCGCACTTTTTCGCAAAGCCTAAAGCCGCCTGTGTAGGCTCGCCCTCTTTGTACGCAATCTCTAGCGGCGGTCCCCAAAGTTCCACTTCGCTATCACTTTGCTTGACAGCAAATTCTCGGTGCCACAGGACAAGTCTTCGCGGTGTGTAGTAAAAATCAAATTCACACAGCAGTGAATTTTTTTCCAGTATCTCACTCCAGCTTTTTTCAATCGTATCAAGTATCTTTAAAAGAGGCACAGCCGGTAACTCTTCTAAGCCTATCTCTATCAAAAGTGGTTTTAACATCTACATCTTTCCTTGCATCATTTTTTTAAATTGATTATATCCTAATCTACCTTATGCTCGCTATCTTCACGGGGTTTACCATCAGCTTGCGTATCGGTTTTTTCTTGCTCTTTTTCTTTTTGCAAACGCTCACGTTCCTCTTTTGAGAGATAACTATCATCATTTTCATAATCTTTCATCTTATGGTAGCCTCGAATCAAAAAGACCATAAAAAGGATCAAAAATCCAATCACTAAAGTATCGATAAACGGGTTCATATTCTATCCTTTAACTAAATTTTATCTCTATATTACCAAGAACTTCAAATTTCACACTTGAATCGATCTCGGCATGTGAGAGTGTTACCACCTCTAACCCAAAACGCTCAAAAATATCACTCATTGATTTTCGAAGCAGCGGATCAACGATCAGCACCACAGGAGCAATCCCTTGTGATAGTACATTTTCAGCCGCACTGCTTACCTCTTGAACGAGATTATTAATCTGCCCTACGTTTAAAAGCAGATTTCTCACCCCGTCTTGCTCTTTGACTTTATCCAATAAAAACTGCTCCGTTGCCGTCTCAAGCGTCACAAGCTTCACCGTACCCGTTTCATCTTTGTACAGATTTGATATCACTCGCGATAGCCGTGCCCGTACCTGTTCGGTTATAAAATCCACGCTTCGTGTTACCTCGGCAACATCCGCAACCGTTTCCAAGATAGTAACAATATCTTTAATGGGCACCTGTTCATGTAGCAAGGCTTTTAGCACTCGCTGTACAAGCCCTATAGAAGCCACTTTAAGCGCGTCATCAACCACCACTTGATAATCTTTTTTCGCCGTTTCAAGCAAGCTTTGTACCTCTTGGCGTGTGAGCAACTCTTCGGAGTGTTTTTTAACCAGTTCACTCATATGCGTTGAGATCACGGTGGCAGGATCAACGACGGTGTAACCGTTGATACTTGCATCATCTTTATGCTCTTTATCGATCCAGATCGCATCAAGCCCAAACGCCGGTTCCTTTGTGGCAACGCCATCGATCTCTTGTGTTACCATCCCGCTATTCATCGCTAAAAATTTATCAGGATAGATCTCTCCCTGTCCGATATCAACACCTTTTAGTAGTATCTGATAATTATTTGGAGGCAGTTGCAAATTATCACGAATACGCACCTGCGGCATCAAAAACCCAAAATCCCCCGCAATTTTGCGGCGCATGCTTTTGATCCGCTCTAAAATATCGCCCCCTTGATTGGCATCGGCTAACTTGATCAGTTGATACCCAAGATCAAGCTCTAGCATCTCTACTTTTAAGATATCTTCTAACTCTTTTTCCTCCTCTTCAGGAGTTTTTTGATGCTTTTTGACCGCCTTTTGCGTCTGTTCTTGCTCCTTTTGCTTGACCTCTTTAACCTTTTGTTCTTTTGGCGTTAAAAACTCCATCAAGCCGCCGTCTGCATTTTTTTGTATCAGATACGCCATAAGTACAAAGATAAACCCGATAAATGCAAGCGAAAATGTAGGAAGCCCCGGAACCATTGCAAAAAGAAGCAAGATAAACCCGACGATATACAAAACGCGAAAATCATTACCGAGTTGATCAAGCGTGGAGTTTGCAAAATCACCCTCACTTTTGCTCGCTCGTGTGATGATAATCCCCGTTGCCGTTGAGATCATCAAAGCAGGAATCTGAGAAACAAGCCCGTCACCGATAGTCAAGATCGTGTAGGTCGTCGCGCTTTCTCCCATACTCAAATCATGCTGGAACGCCCCGATCAAGATACCGCCGATAATATTAATAAGCGTAATAATAATCCCCGCAACCGCGTCACCTTTGACAAACTTACTCGACCCGTCCATCGCCCCGTAAAAGCTGGCTTCACTTTGGATCTCTTCACGCCGCACTCGCGCTTCTTTCTCATCGATCATCCCCGCATTGAGATCGGCATCAATCGCCATCTGGCGCCCGGGCATCGAATCTAGCGTAAAACGCGCTGCCACTTCGGCAACTCTTGTGGCACCTTTTGTTACAACCATAAAGTTAATCAATACCAAAATCGTAAACATAATAATACCGATGACAAAGTTTCCCTGCACAACAAAATCCCCAAAACTCGAGATAATATCACTCACCTGCTCAGGTCCCTCGTGCCCATGGGTCAAAATCATCCGCGTTGTTGCGATATTAAGCGCAAGCCGATACAGCGTAAAAATAAGCAAAATTGTGGGAAAAGTGGTCAGTTTCACCGGTTGCTGTACATAAATCGAGATCATGATCACAAGCACGGCAATAGCAAGCGATAGGGTTAAAAACATATCTAAAACCGCGCTTGGAAGCGGTACGATAATGATTGAAAGAATTGCGATAATAAACGCAACAATAGTCAAATCTTTTTGTGCTATTATTACTTTCAGTGTCGGAGCGATGAGCCTTAAAATTCGATCTTTCAAGTGTACCTCTACACCAAATCTTGCAGTGTTAACTCATCTAAAAAGTTATCGATTTTGTTCTGCAATCTGTTTAAAAAAGGCCATATTTGACAACTGCTGACACTATTTGGACAGCAGTCGATACTGCTAGAACAATCAAAAACCGACGGTGATGTTCCCTCAACAGAGCGTATAACGCTCATGATAGTGATATCCTCAAGCTCTTTATCAAGCATAAAACCGCCGCTTGAGCCGCGATATGATCTCAGTACGTTATCCTTTGCTAGATTTTGCAAAATCTTTGCTAAAAAACTTTGCGAAATCGATAAACGTTTGGAGAGTTCTTGCGCTTTTATAGGCTGTTTTTCATGAGAAATCTCAATAAGCGTTAAAAGTGCATACTCGCTGGCTCTTGTAATTAGCATCAATGTCCTTGATAAGTTTGTAGAAAATTTTCAATATTTTACCAAAACTATATGAAGAATGGATTATTTTTGCTATACTTTCACTTCAAATCAACGGTTGCCCCTTCAACGGAGGTAAAGTTGAAAATCAAAACCAATCAGGAGGTCACAATGGCTTTAGATTCGGCGAAAAAAAATGAAATTATCGCTAAACACGCAAGAGGTGAGAAAGATACAGGTTCTCCGGAAGTGCAGATCGCACTACTTACTGAAAGAATTAAAGAGTTAACAGGACACTTGAAAGAAAATCATAAAGATCACTCTTCAAGATTAGGACTGCTTAAGCTTGTTAGTAAAAGAAAAAGATTCTTAAAATATTTAAGAAAAACAGATTTTACGAAGTTTACGCAAATTGTAAACGAATTAGGTATCAGAGCAAAATAATTCTCATCCAAGCCCCTACTTAGGGGCTTTTTAAAGTTTCATCATGTCAAATTTCATCTTAATATTTTTTTCATTGTTAGCAGGATACTTTTTTAAAAGATTTGGTATATTTTCTAAAGACAGCGCACTTATTCTTAACCGCTTTGTTATCTATATCTCACTTCCTGCAATGGTACTGCTACAAGTACCTAAGCTCCAGCCAAGCAGTGAGATTTTGTTGCCCATCATCGTTTCATGGATTGTTATGGGCTGTAGTGTTGCGCTAGTGCTTGTAATAAGCAAAATTTTTCACTATTCAAAATCTATAACCGGCGCTCTTTTGCTTGTAGCGGTTTTAGGCAATACCTCCTTTTTAGGTATTCCGATTGTCGGGGGATATTTTGGTCAAGAAGCGTTAGGCTACGTGATGGTGTATGATCAATTCGGTACCTTTTTAGCCCTAGCAACCTATGGAAGCGTTATTGTTGCTCTGTATTCAAAAAACTCGGTGCTTAATATCAAAGAGGTCGGCAAAAAGATTTTGTATTTTCCACCCTTTATCTCACTCATTGTTGCGCTTTCTCTCATGGGCACGGAGTTTCCGCAAGCCATTGAAAGTGTACTGCACCACCTATCACAAACAATTATTCCGCTTGCTTTGGTTGCCGTTGGCTTACAGCTACGTTTTAAACTCCCAAAACCCTATATCAAACCCTTTTCAATCGCCCTTGCTATCAAGCTTTTCTTTGCTCCGATTGTTGCATTTCTTGTCATAAAAGCATTAGGAAACGATAGCTTTGCCGCAAAAATTACGATCCTTGAAAGTGCCATGGGTCCTATGATTACCGCTGCTGCTGTTGCAACGACAGCCAATCTTTCACCCCGCCTTAGCAGTGCCGTTGTAGGCTACGGTACAATTATTACGCTATTTACTACTGCTTTTTGGTATATCGTGATATCAATGTTTCTATAGGTGCTGTATCGATGCTATTTTCATACAGATAGGGGCGGCACAATCTTGGAATACCTGCAATTCTGCAGCGCTCTTTAAATCTTTTATCCATCGGTAATTTACTAAAAGGGCAGATAAAGACTAAGCTATTGAGGGTTTCTACGGCAAATCTGCCTCCAATCACTAAGCATGGCTGCTTTTCAATCTCCTTTCGCTGCTGCGCACTTACGACGTAGCCTAACTCTTTTAACACCTTTGTAACAAGTAGCACCTTGCTTTGTAACTGTACCTCGTAGATAAAAAACTCTTTTTGAGCAAACAGTTTTTCATACCCACTATCGATTTTTTCTCTATCTTTTTCTAAA
Organism: Campylobacterota bacterium; assembly: GCA_051748365.1. GTDB lineage: Bacteria > Campylobacterota > Campylobacteria > Campylobacterales > Sulfurovaceae > TCS-49. Next base: position 2,163 of record JBNJHJ010000049.1, on the reverse strand, counting down.
TAATCAAAACTTTTTTTTACCCCGTTTGCAAATTCTGATAAAAATGCTGCGCTGTAATGCCGGCGAAAATAGTTTCTCCTGTATTTAGGATCACTATTAGTGACATCGATAAAGTATTGGATATTGTGTTGCTTTAGATAGTGCAAAAGCTGTGCTTTGGTGATGTTTAGCAGGGGTTTAACAATGCAGTAGGAACTCTTTTTTACTCGATATTCAAAGCCTAATAGTTCTACAAGCCCCGCTCCGCGGCTTAGTTGCATCATAAACCATTCAAAACGATCATCTAATTGATGTGCCGTTACTAGATTGTTATATCCGTTTTGAGTACAAACTGTGTGAAAAAACTCATAACGAACGCTACGCGCACGGTGTTCAAAGTTTGTATCGATCTTTTTTGAACTATGGATATAAATTCTTTTATCATACTGCTTTGCCAATTTTTGTGCGTATTGTAACTCTTTTTTACTCTCTGCTCGCACACCGTAATCAACAATAGCAATATCAAATGCGATACCATGTTCTAAAAGTAAAAAAAACAGTGCACTACTATCAACCCCACCCGAAAATGCTAAGAGGTTTTTTTGATTTTTTAAGGCTGTAAAATCTACGTCCATAAGACTTTTGCTAAGATATGCTCGCCGACTACTTCGGTCACTTCTATATCATAGATTTGCTCAAACGTTATATCACGATCACCCGTATCATTGATCAGAATCTCACCGTCTATCTCATACGCCCATTGCAAAGGGCGTGCTTTTAAAAGCAGTTCGTGTTCTTGACTATAACCCTCAATAACAGCACTAAAACATTTGCCCACATAGGTTTGAAGATCAACCTTTGCTACGTCTTCTAAACGTTTTGAAAACTCTCTAATTTGATTGCTAGAGAGTTTATCATCCATTGCATAGGCAGGTGTGTCTTCTTCATCGGAGTACTCAAAGATACTTACTCTATCAAATCCAAACTCTTGTACAAACTCATACAACGATTCAAAACTCTCCTGCGTTTCTCCCGGATGCCCGACTATCAAACCCGTTCTCAAAAAAGCGCCCTCTTTACTTGCCATATAGTGTAATAACTCTTTTGTTTTTGCAGCTCCCAAGCCCCGCTTCATCTTCTTCAGCATCTTATCATCGATATGCTGTACCGGTATATCAAAATAGGTTTGAAAAATTGTGGATGATGCGATAGCATCAACCATAGATTTTGTAGTGGTAGATGGGTAAAGATACAAGATGCGTGCACTTTGTACACCCGCAATCTCTTCTACTTCGTGAATAAGTTTAATCAACAGTTCACTATCGCCTAAATCTCTGCCATACGAGGAGCTATCTTGTGAAACAAATGAAAAATCATACACTCCCGATGATGCAAGCTTTTTTACCTCTGCAACTACCGACTCTAGCGTTCTTGATTGCAGCTTGCCTTTAAATCCGGGAATACTACAGAAGCTACACTGCTGATTGCAACCTTCACTGAGTTTTATATACGCGTGATAATTAGCTCCTGTTAGAACGCGGTCTTCAATCCCCTGTGCAAGATAGACTTTATCTGAAAATCGGCTCTGTTTATTCGCAACAAGTGCATCGATTTGATCATAATCTCCCACACCCGTAAAAATATCAACTTCATCGGCTAACTCTTTTTGTAGCGCATCTTTATAACGCTGCGATAAACAGCCGCTTACTACTAAAATCGAATCTTGTTTTCGTAATTCATGAAGTTCAAAAATCGTTTCAATACTCTCTTGTTTTGCACTTTCTATAAATCCACAGGTGTTTACAATTAACACATCTGCATCTTCTATATCTTGTGTAATATTATACTCTTTTAATTTGCCTAACATAACCTCGGAATCGATAAGATTTTTCGTACATCCCAGACTAGCTAAATAAAGTTGTTTCATACATGTCCTAGTTTTTAATGAAATTATAGCAGGTATTGTAAATAATTGAAAGTTGTAATTGAGAAAATAACTTGAAGTGGTGGCGCGGGACGGAATCGAACCGTCGACACAAGGATTTTCAGTCCTTTGCTCTACCAACTGAGCTACCGAGCCGTTATTTCTCAAAGTGGCATCGACCTACTTTTCCGACCCTGAAAGGGTGAGTATCATCGGCGATGGGGAGCTTGACTTCCGGGTTCGGGATGGGACCGGGTATT
>JBNJHJ010000048.1:789-10317 GCA_051748365.1 Campylobacterota bacterium | reverse complement strand
TATTGGATGAATCTTAAAAAAAAGGTTTTAGTCGTCGATGACTCAGCGCTTGTAAGAAAAAAATTAGGCGGGTTGATTGAAGAGTTGGGATATGAGGTGCACTTTGCTAAAAACGGTGAAGATGCCCTGTCTAAACTCTTTGAAAGCGGGGTTTCGTACGATCTTGTAACACTTGATATCAATATGCCGGTCATGGATGGACTCAGTGCATTAAAACAGATTATGAAAAAAGATCCTATGCCTGTTTTGATGGTCTCTTCACTTACCGACGGTGAGTCAAAAACAACCTTTGAAGCGCTCGAGGAGGGGGCACTGGATTTTGTTCCAAAGCCCGGTACCTTTAGCGTTAACCTTGATGATGGGGGAGAAGAGTTAAAGACAAAGGTCAAAAGTGCTATCCGTATTCCTCGTAAAAAACTTTTTTTAAAGAGAAAATCAAGACGAAGACTTTCTGATTTAGAAAGAGTTAAAGAAAGTTCAAAAGAAAAAATTTCACGAAAGCACACTTCTGTAGATGAGGCGAGCTTTCAAAAGCTTGTTGCAATCGGTGCATCTACGGGTGGTCCAAGGCTTATTGAACAGATCGCAGTCGCCCTGCCTTCAAACTACCCCTATCCACTATTAGTAGCACAGCATATGCCATCTTCATTCACGGCGGGTTTTGCTAAACGTTTAAACAATAAGTGCGAAATCGAAGTGGTGGAAGCTACAAATAATCTTGAAATCAAAGCGGGGATGATGGTGATTGCCAAAGGCGGCAAGCATATGCTTTTAAGCCAAAAGGCATCGGGTAAATATATCGTCAAGTTGATCGATAACTTTCAAAACCACTTCTTCACTCCCAGTATCGACGAACTGTTTGGTTCGATTTCGTCACATTTTGATGCAAAAAATATTTTAGCCATAGAGTTAACAGGTATCGGAAGTGACGGTGCACAGGGGCTTTTACAGCTTAAAAACGGCGGTGCGTATACCATAGCTGAGAGTGAAAGTAGTGCAACAGTCTATGGGATGCCTAAAGAGGCGATGAAGATAGGGGCTGCTACAAAGCAGTTGGATTTTGATAAGATTTTAGATGCGATTTTAGCATACGGTGAAGGGTGATTATGGGTTTTATAAAAAGTAAAGAGAGTGATTTTGATGAAAGAACATTTGATGATTTTATAGAAGCAAAAGATGCTTTTGAAGATAGTTCACAACCGCAAGATCTACGTTTAAAAGCGCTTGCATATATGCTCAATCATAATGAGATATCATATGTGTTAAAAGATTTTAACAAGATGTTTGCTGTTGATAATCTAGAATCTCACGTCTATATCGACTACGCTTTTTCAAATTTCCCCACAAAACTTAAGCGCGATGAGGATTTTGAAAATATGGTCAAGATGCTGCGTACGGATAATGCGTATCTGCGTAATATGGTGATTAAGTATTTGCAATCTTTTGGCAAAGAGATTAAACCCTTTTTGGAGCATATGCTTGAAGACGGGGATAAAGATGTACGGATATTTGCCGTAAATATCATCGGTGATGTTGGATTTGAAGATTCGGTGTCACTGCTTCGATACGTTCTTGTTAGAGAGAGCGATCTTAATGTCATCGCTACGGCGATAGATTATTTAGGAGAGATCGGTAACGGCGAAGATAAAGAGTTGCTTGAAGCAGTGCGAAAAAACTTTGCAGATGAACCCTATATCGAGTTTGCTATCAATAACGCTATAGAGAGATTAGATGGTTAGTTTAAAAGATTTTAATAAACTCAGCGACCTGCTGTACAGGCGTACGGGGATCTCTATTAGCCAAAAGCGTTATAATAAGCTTAAAGATAAGCTTGAGCGTCTTATCACACAAAGCGGGTTTGATTCTTTTCGCTCTTTTTTTAGAGAGTTGCGGTTTAACAAAGAGACAAAACTGATTCAAGATTTGATCAATACCGTAACGATCAATGAAACCTATTTTTATCGTGAAAAGCATCAGTTTGATACGCTTGTTTATGAACTGTTGCCCCAAATGGTACGGAACAAAAAAGAGGGTGAGCCTATACGGATACTTTGTGCTCCCTCATCAACCGGAGAGGAGCCGTATTCGATTATTTTGTATCTTCTTGATGAAGCTAAGCTGATTGAGCAGGTAGATTTTGAGATTGTAGGGATTGATATAGACAATAGTGTCATCCAAAAAGCAAAAAATGCCCGCTTTAGCAAACGAAGTGTCCAGTATGTACCGCCAAAACTGTTGCGACAACACTTCACTCAGATAAATAGTAACTTGTATGAGTTTGACAAAGAGTTAAAAGATGCAGTAAATTTTAAAGTTGTCAATGTAATGGACAAGCATGAGCTACGTAAATTGGGAAAATTTGATATAATATTTTCACGAAATATGCTGATCTATTTTGATGATATCTCAAGGCAAGAGGTAGCAACCAATTTTTATCAGATGCTTAAGCCAAATGCGTATATATTTTTAGGACATGCTGAAAGTATGAGTAGAATTTCATCACTTTTTACCACCGTAAAGATGGGACAATCTATCTTTTATAAAAAGCAGATAAAGGAATAAATATGAAAATAGATGAGGGTACACTCTATCTTGACGAACCGATTCAAGATGAAGCGATAGAGGAGTTTATAGCTATACTTTCACAAGATGATATTGAAAGAATAGAGCTTAACACTGATAGTATTGACCCGGCATCGATGCAGGTGTTGCTATGTAGCAGTCAAAAACGCTTTGTTGATGCAAAAGATGAATATTTTCAAAAACTGTTTGAAAGTGTGAACGATAACTAATGAAAAAACTCTTAATAGCAAATCGCAAAGGCGGCGTGGGCAAAACAACCACAAGTATCAACCTTGCTGCGTGTCTTGCGGCAAAGGGTAAAAAAGTACTTTTAGTTGATCTTGATACCCAAAGTCACTTACAATACGGGCTTGGCTTTACCAAAGCATTTGCCGGCGGAATCCATCAAGCTTTAGAAAATAAAAAATTAGCGGACGTGATTACTAAAACACCTTTTGATAATTTAGATCTCATACCCGCAGATATAAACTACGATACAAGCAATATAAAAAGTTATAAGATCCTTTCAAAGCTTTTAAAAAAGATTGAAAAAAAGCATGAATATGATTACTGTATCATCGATACGCCGCCGACGGCGGATATTATGCTTAAAAATGCGCTTCTTAGCAGTGACGCGACCTTAGTACCTACACAAGCAGAACATTTAGGCTTTGTAGGCGTGATCCAGTTTTTACGAATATTTTATAAAACAGCAACAAGCGTAAATACCGATATTAAGCTATTTGGGATTTTACCGACACTAGTCAATGCGTCCATGAAAGATCACAAAAAGATAGTAAAGAATCTACAAGATACCGTAGGGGCAAAGCGAGTGCTTGATCCTATTAGAAAAGATTTTAAACTTTCACAAGCTTTTGTCAAAGGGCAACCTATAATCTATTTTGATAAAAGATGTAGAGGTGCGCAAGATTATAACAATTTGGCGCAAAACGTCATAGAGAATTTATAAGTAACAGGAGAATATAATGGCAAAAACAGTTGTATTTGTTGATGATTCAAAAACAGTTTTAATGAGTGCGGAGATGGCTATTAAACCGCTTTTAGATGATGGCAAAGTAGAGATTGTTACATATGAAAATCCGCTTGATCTGCTTGTAGCGGTAGAGGATGGATTTGTATATGATCTAGTCGTAACAGATGTGAATATGCCCCAAATGAACGGGTTGGAGATGGCAAAGAAACTCAAGCATACCGATTCGGTAAAGTTAAAACCGATTTTAGCCCTCACCACCGAAAACAAACCCGAACTCAAAGCGATGGCAAAGGAGATAGGGTTAGCCGGATGGATCACAAAACCGTTTCAACCCAAAAAGTTGATCATGGGGATAAAACGGATCATAAAGGTTTAAAGAAACTCAGTCTTGAGTTTCTAACTCCTGTTTATTAATATAGATCGAGACGAAAACAATCGATACGCAAACGGACAAAAATACAAAATCAACAATAAATACACCACTCATGATCTTCCCCTTTTTTTCATTCTTTCATCTATTATAAATGATTTTTGTGTCAAAAAAAGGGCAAAAAGATCTTATTTTATAAAAAATTCTTCGGCATAATTTTTCTTTATCTCTTGCACAAACATATCACTGACTTTAAGACCCGTTTGCATCAAAGCATTGGCAAGCTTGGATTTGATAATTACTTCTAAAGGGCGGTTACCGCCGTGTTCTAGTGCTAAACGGTGTAGCTTTTCTACAATAGAAGTATCATCGGCTAAGTTTACTTCGACGGTAACGGGAAGTCCGGGAAGTTCTACTTTTTTAGTCGTGATCTTTGCCTTTTTGGCATCTTTGAGATCCATAATCTTTTCAACTCGAATTCTTGTAAATTGATCATCTTTGGTAATGGTGGTACGAATCGCGATAGGGCGCTGCAGATCCATCGCTTGCAGTTTTTCTAAATAATCGGCAAAGAGCATCACCTCTATCTCACCGTGTAGATCCATGAGGTGCAAGATCCCGAATTTGTTACCCTTTTTGCTGATCTTTTCCGTTATCTGTTCTACTTTTCCGATAAAAAGAGCCTTTTGTCCATCGGCAATGTTTTCTAAATCACTTGAGAGGGTGTAATTAATCCCTTCAAGTTCGTCTCTAAACTCATCAAGCGGGTGTCCGGAGACGTAAAACCCTAGGGTTGCTTTTTCAAACTCCAGTATCGTTTTTAGATCAAACTCCGGCAGATTTTCAAGCTTGAGCTCTACTTTTGTCATACTATCATCATCGCCAAACAAAGAGTTACCCGCATCAGCTTTGAGTTTGTTTGCCGTTGAAGCGGTTTGTACGATGGTTTCAATTTGATCAAGCATCGTTTTTCTATTATACTCAAATCGATCAAACGCTCCTGATTTAATCAGCGACTCATACGCTTTTTTATTGACCTTTGAGCCGTTGATACGCGCGATAAAATCGTTCATATCATCAAACATTCCCTCCGCTCTTGCATCAAGTATTGGCTGCACCGCAGATTTACCAAGCCCTTTGACCGCACCTAGACCAAACAAAATCACATCTTCCCCATCAAGCGTGGTGGCGCTAAACTCTACAATGGAGCGGTTTACATCAGGCGGCAAGAGTTTGATCTGTAAACGCTTCACTTCATCGATATACTTAACGATCTTATCGGTATTATCCTGCTCACTTGTAAGAAGCGCTGCCATAAACTCTTGAGGGTAGTGCGTCTTAAGCCACGCTGTTTGATACGTGATCATCGCATAGGCTGCAGAGTGTGATTTGTTAAACCCGTATCCTGCAAACTTTTCGATCAGATCAAACAGTTTGCTTGCGTTTTCTTTGCTGTATCCCCGCTGCGCAGCTCTAGTGCTAAACTCTTCATTGTATTTTGCCATCAAATCGGCTTTTTTCTTTCCCATCGCCCGACGCACGATATCAGACTCACCGAGGCTAAAGCCGCCGACTGCTTGTACGATCTGCATAACCTGTTCTTGATAGACTATCACCCCGTAAGTTGGCTCAAGGATCGGTTTTAACACCTCTTCAAACTCGTCAAAAAAGTAACTAATTGGCTCCTTGCCGTGCTTTCTATCGATAAAATCATCAAGCATGCCCGATTCCATCGGTCCGGGGCGATACAGTGCCAATACCGCAATCAGATCTTCAAAGTTGCTTGGGCGCAAGCGGCGGTTAAGGTCTTGCATCCCGTCAGATTCAATCTGAAACATCCCAAGCGTTTTACCGCTACAGATCATCTCAAAAACTTCAGCATCATCCATTGTGAGGTTATTGATATCAAGCGTCGTATCGTATCTATCCTCAATAAGGCGTCTTGCGTTGTCCACCACATCAAGAGTTTTAAGCCCTAAAAAGTCAAACTTAATAAGATCAACATCTTCTAAGTAGTTGAGCGAATACTGCGTCACAAGCGTTTCTTCTCCCGAGGGCTTATAAAGAGGCGTCTTGTGCCACAGCTCTTCATTGCTTATCACCACGCCCGCTGCGTGCATCCCGGGGTTTCTTTTAAGCCCTTCAAGTGCTAATGAAAACTCCCAAACCCTTGCAGCTTCGCTATCGCTATCGATCAACTCTTTGATTTTGGGCTCTTTTTTATATGCACCTTGCAAGTTTATCCCCAGTTCATCGGGAATCAGTTTTGCCATTGCATCGGCTTTGGCATAGGGCAGACCCAAAACCCGCGCAACATCACGGATCACTCCCTTAGCTAGCAGCGACCCAAACGTAATCACTTGCGCGACATTGTGCCTACCGTATTTGTTGACAACATAATCAATAATCTCTCCACGCCTAGCTTGACAAAAATCCATATCGATATCGGGCATACTCACACGTTCGGGGTTTAAAAATCGCTCAAACAGCAGATCATACTTCATCGGATCGATATTGGTTATCTTAAGAGAATATGCAACCAAACTCCCCGCAGCACTCCCGCGCCCCGGTCCAATCGGGATTTCTAGCTTTTCACATTCACGCACAAAGTCCCAAACAATCAGCATGTATCCGGGAAACTTCATACTGTTGATGATATCCATCTCTACCTGCAAACGCTCCCAATACTCCTCGTGACGGCTTGGATCAACCAACTCTAAACGCTCTTTTAACCCTTCTTTGCAGCGGTAGATAAAATAATCGGCATCATTATCATACTCTACCCCATCAGCCTTTGCGTACTCTTTAACAAATTTAAAATTAGGCGGAGTAGGATTACCAAGTTCAAGTTCAAGGTTGCACTTTTGCACGATCTCTTGCGTGTTTTCGATCGCTTCGGGGATATCGGCAAACAGTTTTGCCATCTCTTGGGGTGATTTTAAGAAAAACTCATGCACACTGTGGCGCAAACGGTTTGGATCGTCATACTGCTTATTCATCGCAATACACATAAACGCTTCGTGCGGATCGGCGTAATCTTGTTTGAGATAGTGCGTATCGTTTGTCGCAATGATCTTGATGCCCGTTTCTCTAGCTATCTGTATGATCTTATCATCTACGCTATATTGATCGTCAATACCGTGACGCATAATTTCTAGATAAAAATCATCTCCAAAAATCTCTCTGTACTCCAAAGCTATCTCTTTAGCCCTTTCATACCCCTTGGCACCGAATTTTGTATTTTTTTCATTAGTGTTTAAGTGCCAATTGATCTCTCCTTGCAAACACGCACTGGAACAGATAAGCCCCTCGCTGTGCTGCTGAAGCAGCTTTTTGTTGATACGCGGGTAGTAGTAAAACCCTTCTAAGTACGCTTGTGAACTCAGATACATCAAGTTTTTATATCCTGTCATATCTTTAGCATACAAGCAGATATGAAACCTTTGTCTTGTGGATTTATCACCCAACTCTTCATTATTGTGTAAATACCCCTCCATGCCGATGATGGGCTTGATGCCTTCGGCTTTCATCGTTTGATAAAAGTCAATCGCTCCAAACATGTTGCCGTGATCGGTCATGGCAACACTATCCATACCGAGATTTTTTACCTCTTTGACAAGATCTTTGAGCTTGTTTGCTCCATCAAGCAAAGAGTATTCAGTATGCAGATGCAGGTGCGTAAATTTTGGGTTTTGGCTCATGTTTGCTTCTTTAGGTTGGGGTAGGGTTTGACGACAAAGCTACTTTCTAGCAGCAGCGTGTCTCCATCATAAATTCTTGCGACAAAGGTATCATCGATAGCGTAACTGCCAACACCTTTGGGGGTACCGCTCATGATGATATCACCGTCTTCAAGCTCCATAAACTCATTGACTGTTTGCATGATCTGTCGGGGTTTGCTCATCATCAGCTCATAGCCGCCGCTTTGTACTATTGCACCGTTTTTGCACAGCTCAAAATGCAGCTGCTCTACACTACTTGGCAATAAAACAAATTCACTCATCACCGCTGAAGCGTTAAAGGATTTGGCGCGTTCCCACGGCAAACCTTTTTCTTTGGCAATCTCTTGTTCATCAACTTTTGTAAGATCAAATCCAAACCCCACACCGATAATACTTTTGCCCTCAATCAAAAAACAAAGCTCGCCTTCAAAGCGGCATTTTGAACCAAAATAGTACAAAACGGGGCTTAATGCACTGTTTGGCTTGTTAAAGATCACGGGTTTTTTTGGGATCTCATTGTTGAGTTCTTTGATATGCTCTACATAGTTTCTTCCGATACATACGATTTTAGAAGGTGTTACCTCTCTATCTTGGAACCAGATATGTTTCATTCATCAACCTTTGCTGTTTCATTGACGCAATTATACTAAAGGCAACATTGGTTTAAAGTTAAGCGATCTTGCAACTTTACTAAAGTTTTTGAGATAAACGCATCCTCTTTGTATCTTTTTAAACTCTGCTGTAGGTTTTGATTAGATATTTTGTCTACGTTTGCATAGATAGCATCTAAATCTTTATATTGTTGCAGCAGTTTACGTGCTGCTTTTTTGCCTACTCCTTTGACGCCTTTGATCGTATCGGCTCTGTCGCCTACAAGCGCTAAATAATCCACAAACGCTGTAGGTTCAAAGCCGTATTGTTGCACAAAGTTATCTTTATATTGATAAATATCATCGATATAATTATAGATTGAGATATTTTTATTTAGTAGTTGCATAAAATCTTTATCTACAGCTACAATCACTAGTTGCTGTTTTGTTTTGTGTATAAAAGCTAAAGAAGCGATGATATCATCAGCTTCATACCCTTTTTGTTTAAAAAGCGTGTAGCCGCAATTTTGTAGCAGTGAAAAAGCTTCCCTTTTTGCCGCTTTGATGGCACGGTAGGAGGATTTGCGATCTGCTTTGTAATGGGGGTAACGCTGTTGCTTGTATAAAAATGAACTATCAAGCGCAAAAAGATACTCATTTGCGTGAAGCTTTTTTTCTATATTTTGTATCAGCTTTAAAAAAAATGTTTTAAAAGACAGTGATTGCTTTGGGGCATTGTAAAAAGCGTAGTATATTAAAGAGGAGGTATCAATTAAAGCTATCATAACGCTATTTTAGCTAAAATTTTGTAAAATTTTAAAGGAATGAGATGAAAAAATTGATAACCTTGATGCTTTTTTCAAGCATCGTATTTGCACAAACGGTAGTGCTTGAAACCAATAGAGGCAATATTGAGTTGCAACTGTTTGAAGATAAAGCTCCAAAAGCGGTAGAAAACTTTGTCACACACGCCAAAAACGGTTATTACGACGGACAAATCTTTCACCGAGTGATCAAAAACTTTATGGTACAAGGCGGAGACCCTACAGGAACGGGTAGAGGCGGTGAATCTATCTGGGGTGAACCGTTTGAAGATGAGTTTGCTCCAAATCTCGTGTTTGATAGAGGTGGATTGCTGGCTATGGCAAACAGTGGACGCAACACTAACGGCAGTCAGTTTTTTATCACCACCACAGCAACTCCGTGGCTCAACGGCAGACATACGATCTTTGGCGAAGTGGTAGAGGGGTATGATGTGTTACGAAAGATAGAAAATAGCAAAACAGGTAG
>JBNJHJ010000048.1:0-779 GCA_051748365.1 Campylobacterota bacterium | reverse complement strand
ACAAAAGATCATAAAAGCTTACGTAAAGTAGGCTTTTTCCTCATTTAAAGGGTTCATGTTGTTTACAACTAAAACTTAGTATTAGTTGCATTTGCCTTTAGTTTTGCTATAATTAATGCTATATTGATGACAAAGGATGGAGATTATGCAAACTTTATCAGTGCAGATACAAGATGATTATATGCAACAGTTTATGGATTTTGTAAAAAACAGCCATTCAAACATAATCATTACAAAAGATAAAAATTTAGAACTTGACCCATATTTTTACGAGAGAAAAAAAGAGTTGCAAAAAATCAGAGATGATATAAAAAACGGTAAGACTACAATGATTGACAATGAAACTTTTTGGAACGATATTGAAAAACATATAGAAACTTTATAAATGACCATTATTCATGATCCTATTTTTTCAAAAGAGTTAAAAGAAATTTTACAATATATTGCACAAGATAAAAAGTCTGCAAGCATAAAATTTAAAAATGATCTACAAAAACTTATCAATGATTTACCAAACTTTCCATACAAATATAGACAATCAATTTACTTTGATGATAAAAACATTAGAGATATGATCTTTAAAAAATATACGATTACCTATGAGGTAAATTTAGAAAAAAAGACTATTGAAGTTTTAAAAATTTTTAATCGAAATACGCCGTAAACCAATAAAATAAAATTTATAGGGTAGAGTTTAAGCTCACAAGAGAGCCCGTTTATGCACAAAATCCCTACTCTTTTACCTCATAATGCAGCTCTAAGCCTTTGCTTGTCGTGAT
>JBNJHJ010000047.1:0-10536 GCA_051748365.1 Campylobacterota bacterium | reverse complement strand
AACTGCAAAGCTTGCGCAATTGATGCAAGAGGAGAAAAAGAAGCAGCAACAGCTGCAGCAGCAGCAGATTCAAAAACTGCTTGACCAAATCCCCGCTTCCTATTCAAAACAGAAAAAAGAGTTTATGAAGATCGTTTTACCTGCTGTACATGAAGTGTATACACAGCTTGAAGCTGAATACAAAAGAGCCCAAAAAGCGTTACAAAACGGTGACGATGCAAGTTTTATAGAGTTAAAGAAAAAAGAATACGGTGTAGAAAGTGATAAAAAGTTACTCAAAGCGATGAAACCCCATCCAAAAAGTATCGCTTTAGCTCAAGCAGCCATTGAGAGTGCTTGGGCGACTTCAAGGTTTTATGAAGTGGCCAATAACCTCTTTGGCGTGTGGTCGTATAACAAAAATGAACCCCGTGTTAAAGCCCAAGGCAGCCGTGAAGGCAGAGCTATCTGGCTGCGAAAATATGAAGATGCGACCCAGTCGATGATGGATTATTATAAAACACTCTCAAGAGGTTTTGCGTATGAAGAGTTTCGTAAAGTGAATATGCGCAGTGACGATCCTTTAGAGATTGCACAAACGCTTACAAGATATTCTGAAAAAGGGCAAGAGTATACGCAGCTACTAGTGCAAATGATTGAGCATAACGGTTTTATGCGTTTTGACTGATGCGGTGTAAAATTTATGTGATATTTTGATATAATAATATTAAAAAAAAAGAGTAATCTATGCAGCTAAAAATAAAATATAAACTCTTATTGCTTATTTTTATACCGCTGCTGATCTCTTTTGTACTCATTACCCTTATTTACAATAACCATCTACATTCGCACTTTCAAAAGATCGCTTTGCAAGATACAAGCCACCGATTAGCCGTCTTTATCGATCGATTGGAGACGGCTAAACTCAATATGCAAAACTTAACTACTCAAATTACGCAAGATCACGAAGTTCTCAGCGCGCTCAATCTCATAGTAAACTATCAAGACCCTCACGATTACCGCTACCTTATCTTTGATGAGGAAAAACGAAAACTTTTGAACCGCTACACCGGTTTTAGCACCAATGATCACAGCTATAGTATCAGCTATTTTGATAAAGATAAAAACCTCATTGCATACTCAAAACACGATAGTGACGATCAACGCCATATCATCACTTCCTATGGATCTGATGCAAAGCCTTTATATCTTGATCAAGACAATCAAACACAGATTCTTTCTCCCACAATCACCGAGTTACTATATGATAGCGCAGCATACTACATCCAAGACGATATCCTCCATATCCAAACCATTGCCCCAATCTTTCGTGCTGATTCTATTATCGGGCATGTTCGCGTGACCTATTATGTTGATAGCGATAAATTTATAGCGTTGACCAAAGATATCGATGAAAGCTTTTTCTTGCTTGCAAAGGATACGATCTTTTCCAATGATGGCAAGAACCTCAAGATAACATATGCAGATACGCAAGCCAAAGAGCGCGGTTTTATCACCCGTGCGGACTTTATATACAACTTCACTACATTGTGTAAAAACACCGACAACGGCAGGATCTATGCCGTAGCAACACTGAGTAAGGCGGCATTAAACAAAGACTTAGAATCGCTTTTTTATCAAGTGGGCACTGTTCTTTTTATCGTTTTTGCGATTTTAGTCTTTTTTCTATCTATTTTTACCAACAAATATATGCTTCAACCCCTGCATCTGCTTTTAGAATCTATTAATGAGTTAAAAGAGAAAAAGCATACAACAATCTCCATACAAAGCAAAGATGAACTCGGTCAAATCAGTGCGCGCTTTAATGAACTCTCAAAACAATTGCACGAAGCGATGACAAAACAGGAAGAAACAACGCTATTGCTTGAAAATATTCTCAACACCACGCATATTCGTATCTTTACCAAAGATAGACAGGGTCGCTACTTTAATGCTAACAAGATGTTTTTAAAAGATTGTGGCCTACAACACAAAGAACAGATCATAGGAAAAACCGACAAAGAGTTGCCGTGGCAAGATTCTCAAAGAGAGGATTTTGTCAGTGATGATGAGCGGGTTATGCAAACAGGAGAGCCTATTTTACGCAAAGAGGAGTTGCAAACGCAAGCTGATGGAAATATACATACGATTCTTACAAGTAAAGTGCCTCTTAAAGAACAAAACGGAGAGTTGATAGGCTTGCTTGGAGTGTATGATGACATAACCGAACAAAAAGAGGTAAGAAAACAGTTGCAAGAAAAAGAGAAGTATCTATTGCACCAAAGCCGTCTTGCACAGATGGGTGAGATGATCAGTATGATCGCCCATCAATGGCGCCAACCGCTTGCTGCTATAAGTTCAACGGCAAATGCCTTAAGCTTAAAAGTAGCGATGGGGCGCTATGAAGAGAGCTTTTTTGAAAGTCGTTTAGAAAACATCAATAGCTATTCACAACACCTCTCTGCAACGATTGATGATTTTAGAAACTTTTTCAAAAAACACAAAGAAAAAAAAGAGATTACGCTTGAACAGCTTGTTGATGATTCGCTCAACATTATCCAAACATCAATGGACCACCGCTCTATCGAAATAATTAAGGAGTATCATTGCCGTCAAAAAGTACAAACCTATCCCAATGAGGTGCGGCAAGTGATACTCAATCTTTTAAAAAATGCAGAAGATGTATTGGTTGAACTTGACAAAAAGGAAAAATGGGTTAAAATTAGAACCGGATTTACAGATAGCGCCTGTTTTATAGAGATTGAAGATAACGGCGGCGGGATAGATGAAGAGATCATGGATAAACTCTTTGAACCCTACTTTTCTACAAAAGAAAGTAGAGACGGTACGGGGCTGGGGCTTTATATGTCACAAATTATTATAAAAGAACATTGCAAAGGTAAACTCACTGCGCGAAACAGTAGTGAAGGAGCCGTATTTAAGGTGGAGTTATGAATAAAGTAAAGATCAATACGCTGATTGAAACGGGAAAAGATCTACAGGTTTTGTATGTTGAAGACAACAAAGACGCAAGAGAGGCTACTATGGATGTGTTGTGTGATTTTTTTCCTCATGTCCAAATAGCTGTCGATGGAGAAGACGGATTAGAAAAATTTAGAGCCAACGCATATGACTTAGTGATCACAGATATCAATATGCCCAAACTTAACGGTATCGAAATGATCAAACAGATGCGCCAACAAGATATGCAAACACCTATTCTTATCACCTCTGCTTATAGTGATTCAGGGTATTTTATAGAAACAATTAAACTCGGTGTTGAGGGGTATCTGCTCAAGCCTGTTAATCTCAATCAGTTTATCGACGTTTTGACCAAATCAATTGAGAAGATACGCCTTAAAAAAGAAAACGACCGGTACAAACAGCAGCTTGAGAGTGAAAACAAAAGCTTGGTGAAAAATGTCTCTGAATCTCACAAACAGTTGCAGCAGCAGATGCTTACCGATCACTTAACAGGTCTTAAAAACAGGGCTGCTTTGGATGTGGATATCGATAGTGCTAAAGAGCAAAACAATGAAACTTCGCTCCTTTTAGTCGACATCAATAACTTTAAAAACTTTAATGCACTGTATGGGTTAGATGTCGGGAACGAAATCTTAAAAACTTTTGCAAAGAGTTTAAAAGATTTTGCCTTTGCTAACGGATATGCTATCTACCGAACAAGTGCCGATGAGTTTGCTCTGTTTAAAATCAGTGATGAGTTTTGTTTTGAAAAGATCCATGCCGATATCACCAACTTACTGCAAATAGTAGATGGCTATGAGATCGAAATAAGGGGTGAAAAACACATTATCAACACTACTATCGGGGTAGCTTTACAAGATGGAAATCTGTTTAACAAAGCAAGTATTTCACTAGATAAAGCCAAAAATAGTAACAAAAAGTTTTTAATCTATGATAACTCTCTTGATACTACTGCGCAGTTAAAAGATATCTTTTATTGGCAAAAAGAGATCCGACTAGCGTTAGAAGACGATAGAATAGTTCCCTTTTTCCAACCTATCTATGATGCACAAAAAAATATTTTGAAATATGAATCTTTAATGCGGATGCAAAAAAAAGACAGTGATGAATATATCTCACCCTTTTTCTTTTTAGATGTCTCGTTAAAAACAAAACAGTATGATCAAATTTCGCAAGTAATGTTCGAAAAAGTACTGCATATAGCCCGGGAAAACCCTTCAAAGGTTTTTACGATCAATCTTGGATACCGTGATATTCAAAACCCTATCATAAGACAGATGTTTGCAAACTACGTGCAAAAAAGCAAGCAAGACGATCTTGAGTGCAACCTGGTTTTTGAGATTGTAGAGAGTCAAGATATCGATAATTATAAAAAGCTCAAAGAGTTTTTTGATTCTTTTATCTGTGCTGAGTTAAAAATCGCCGTGGATGATTTTGGAAGCGGGTATTCAAACTTTACGCAGATTCTTTCTATCATGCCCGAATATATCAAAATTGATGGATCGTTGATTAAAAATATCGATCACGATATCCAATCTTTAGCGCTGGTAAAAGCGATCGTAAGCTTTGCAAAACGTCTCAATATAAAAACCATTGCGGAGTTTGTACACAACCAAGAGGTGTTTGATATCTTAAAAGATGAAAAAATTGATCAATTTCAAGGATTTCATCTTGCAAAACCCACTAAAGAGTTGCTTTGCTAAACAAAAAGCTCAAATCATTGCGTTATTATATCTTCACTCTTTTATACTTAGCACTGATTGTTTGTATACTCTTTTGGATCTATAAAGATAAACATGATCGAACGAATGCATTGTTGCAATCGCATATGCAAAGTTTACAAACACAAAAGGAAAGTATCTATTCAGGATATAAAGTTGCCGTAGACAATATCTACCACTCCTTGATCAACGATGAGGAAGTGCTTTGGTATCTCCAAAAAGCGCAAAACCCACACGCACAAGATATAGCAAGAGAACTTTTATATCAAAAACTCAAAGACCGATATGAACGGATCAAAAAGTTTGGGGTAGAACAGTTTCACTTCCACACCTCAAAAGGAGAGAGTTTTTTACGCTTTCATAAGCCGCTACGTTATGGGGATGATCTTAGTTCCATACGCTACAGCATTTCTAATATTATTAAATATCAAAAGCCTCTTGAGGGTTTTGAGATGGGGCGTATTGTCCATGGGTTTCGTTTTGTCTATCCCATACATTACAATAATAACTTTTTAGGAAGTGTAGAGATCTCAATGAGCGGGGATGCATTTGCCAAAAGCATGAGCCGATCTTTTCCAAGCAAAACGGCACTTATTCTAGATAAAAACTATGTCACTGATAGTCAATGGAGTGAAGAGTTTACAAAAAAATACCGACCTATGCAAAATAATCCATCACTACTTATTGCCAAAAACCGTGATGATGCCTATGCGTACAATACCTTTAGCGATTTAAGCCAAAAGTTCAAAACAAAGCAACCGTTTTCGGTGTATAGTCCAAACACGAAAGAGGCACTGAGCTTTTTACCTATCAGGGATATACAACACGATAAAGTTGTTGCCTATCTTTTTAGCGTATCACCCTCTCAAGAGATAGCAAATGTGAATAAAGATTACAAGATTGTTTCCCTCGGTGTGGTTTTGCTCGCACTAAGCTTATACACAGCTATTGCACTGAATTTTTTCCACAAGCGCAAATTGCAGCAGACGATTTTAAAAAAGAGTAAAGAGTTAAAGAAAAAAGAGCGTGCGATGATGCAGCAAAACCGTTTAGCACAGATGGGAGAGCTGATTAATATGATTGCCCATCAGTGGCGACAACCTCTCAGTGCAATTTCTGCAACTGCAAACTCTTTAAGCATCAAAGCATCACTACAAAAGTATGAAAAAGAGTTTTTCTTAAATCGATTAGACAAGATTACGCATTATGCACAGCATCTTTCTTCTACCGTTGATGATTTTAGAAACTTTTTTAAATCAAACAAAGAGATGCGTGAGATCAGCCTTGAACAGATGTGTGAAGATGCTATTAATATTATTGAAGATTCGATGCAAAACAAAGATATCACACTCCAAAAAGAGTTTCACTGTCACAAAAATATCTCTACCTATCCTAGCGAGCTGCGCCAAGTGATTCTTAATTTATTAAAAAATGCTGAAGATGCTATTGTAGAGAGAAAGATAAAAGAAGGTATAATAACAGTTACAACAAGGTGTGTCGGTGATGAATTTGCAATTGTTGTAAGCGACAATGCAGGAGGTATCGACACCGGTATCATCGAAAAGATTTATGACCCCTACTTCACGACAAAAGAGGAACAAAACGGATCGGGATTGGGGTTGTATATGTCAAACATTATCGTTACACAACACTGCAAAGGCTCACTGAGGTTTGACAATACCGACGGGGGTGCGGCATTTACGATAGCGTTATCACAATCACAAGGGGGCAATAATGGATAGACAAGCGATAGAAGATCTACAGCAGCGATGCATAGGTCTGAAGGTACTGTATGTAGAAGATAATGATTTAGCGCGCATCTCTACAAAAGATATTCTTGATGATTTTTTTGACTCTATCGAAGTTGCCGTTGATGGAGTCGATGGGTTGGAAAAATTCAAACAGCACTCTTTTGATCTAGTTATTACAGATATCAATATGCCACATATGAACGGTATTGATATGATAGCAAAGATAAAGCAGCTTGCATCTGATACTCCTATCTTGGTAATATCAGCATACAATGAATCAAATTATTTTTTAGAAACAATCAAATTGGGCATTGAGGGGTACTTGCTCAAACCTATCGATATCGAACAGTTTTTGATGATCATCAGCAAAACGGTAGAAAAGATCGAACTTGTGCGTGAAAATATAGAGTATAGACAGCAGTTAGAACAAAAGGTCAAACACCAGATAGAGCAATTGCTGCAAAAAGATCAAATCATCACCCAAAAATCAAAACTTGCCGTCATGGGTGAGATGGTAGATGCTATTGCACACCAATTTAAACAGCCTCTTTCTATTATTCAGCTGCAAGCGCAGCAGTTACAGTATGCGTTTGAAAACGATGATATCGATAAAGAGGTCATTCATGATTCTACGGAAGGAACAATGCAGCAAGTACAACACCTTGTAGAAACCATAAGCCAATTTCGCGAATTTCTACGTCCCGATACCAAAATCGAGTCTATTGATATAGAAACGCTTCTTAGCTCGGTATTACTGCTTGTGCAAGATGAATTAAAACAAAATAGAATCGATGTTTCTCTTCACGGTGATCTTAGTAGTTGTATAAATGTCATCGCAGGAGAGTTT
Source organism: Campylobacterota bacterium (assembly GCA_051748365.1). Taxonomy (GTDB): domain Bacteria; phylum Campylobacterota; class Campylobacteria; order Campylobacterales; family Sulfurovaceae; genus TCS-49. The sequence continues at coordinate 3,253 of JBNJHJ010000047.1, read as the reverse complement.
AAACACGTCATAATCAATCTTTTGAACAATACAAAAGATGCTTTTAACGCGCAAAAGATACAAGATGGCAAAAAGATAGAGATAACAGTTAGCAAACAACCCACACAAACGCAGATCTGTGTTGCTGATAACGCAGGAGGGATTCCTCAAAGCATCATCAACGATATCTTTAAACCAAACGTATCTTCAAAAAACCATAAGCACTCAAGCGGTATCGGGCTTTATATCTGTAATATGATCATCAAAAAAGTAGGCGGCTCTATCGAGGCAAAAAATACAGACAACGGTGCTGTGTTTACAATCACTTTGCCAAACGCAAACTAGTGTTCGGCAATCGATTCAACAAAAGCACTAAAACGCTCATCCCCGCGTATATAATCAAAACTCTTTTCCGTTTCTATATCATTGATAAGACTTGGGCTTAACTCGATCGCCTTTGAGATATCGTTGATCGCATTTTCTACATTTTCAAGCTCCGCATTCACGCATGCTCGCTGCCAAAATGAGTATGCGTACTCATTATCGATCTCTAAAGCTTGATTAGAAAGATTCAGCGCCCACTCTTTTTCTCCTAAATCAAGGACGGCATCGGCTTTGTACGTCAACGCTTCGACATTGTGTGCATCGATATTTAAGATTTGATCGTAGATATCGACCTTTGCTTGGATATTGTCTTCAAGCTGACTTCTACGCCACAATGCGTGCACTTGATTTGATTTATTGATACGCTCTTGATTTTCCAAAATCTGACGTGAGCGTTTTTGCATCGTCGATTCAATATCTTCAAGTTTTTTTTCATAATCTTGGACGATATCTTCTACTTTTTGCTGCACGATCACCTTTGTCTGTTCACGGATATCTTTGACGCTTTTCCACCCAAGCAGTGCTACAAGCGACGCGATTGCCGTGAGCATAAAAAAGATATTATTTACCGTATTGGTTACATACGTCATCGCCCGATCACTCACCTCAAGCTTTGAGTTTGCGATCTTGTCTGTCATTTCAGCACGCAGATCTTGCTGCCTGATTCGCAAATCTTTCACTTCATCGACTAAGTATCGCTCGATAAAGGGATTATACATCGGTTCTTCTAACTGCTCGATCTTTTGTGACACCTCTTTTTCTAACTGCTTTGTATCATCTTGAGCAGTAGCGGTGCTTATACTACAAAATATCGCTATACAAAGTGCAAAAATCTTCACGCCAATTCCTTTTTTTTGTGATTGTATAACAGATTAGCTTAGGAAGGTAAGTAGTTTTCATTTTTGCCACCTTTTTGCCACATCTTGAAGTTACAATAAAATCTTGACCTATATCAATGCAATCGATTGTAAATAGTGTTATAATCAATCTATTAAATAATTTCGGGAGAGAGTATGATCAAAGATATTTTAAAAAATATTACGCTTTTTCACCGTTGTAATGATGCACAACTAGGGGCAATCGCACAGATCACATCGCTACAAAGCTTTGAGAGCGATACAATTTTGCATTATGAAGCCGAAAACACTAACAAACTTCTCTTTTTAGTCGATGGGTTGCTCAAAGTTTACAAGATCGATAAGTACGATAATGAGATCTTTTTGTACCATGTGTATAAAAACACAATGATCTCTGAACTCTCATCACTAAGCAATAATGAGATACGATGCTTTTCAAACGCAGAATTTGTACAAAAAAGCCGGATATTATCGGTCGATTTTAAACAGTTTAAAGAGATTTTGCACCAATCAAGTGCTTTAGCCTTTGAGTTTGCATCGCTACTGATTGACAAAAACCACCAACTCCAGTGTATCATCAATAGAGAGTTAGTGTTTGATGCTACCTCAAAAGTAGCATTTATGCTGTATAACGATTTAGAAATGTTTAACGAACTCAAGCGTACCGAAGCGGCGTTTTTACTGCATATACAGCCTGAAACCCTCTCAAGAGTTTTAAAAAGACTCAGTAGAAACGGTATCATTACGATTGAAAAAGGGCAGATCATTATCAACGATGATGACTCCTTGCAAGCAATATTTATGGATGTAGGATAGATTATGAAAATAAATAAAATCAGCACAAAGATCAAAATATTAGGCGCACTGCTTATATTTGCTACCTTTGCCGTTATTGTTGTTACGACCGTGCTCAATCAAAAAAACGTTTCCGATGCGCTGATTGTAAATATCGCAGGAAAAGAGCGGATGCTTTCACAAAAGATCAGTAAAAATATCTTTTACCTCAAAGTCTCTAAAAGTGCAGATTTCAAAGAGTTAGATGCCGCGGTAAGTAAGTTTGTTAATGGTCTTGAAATACTTAAAAACGGCAGCCAAACCCTACGTATTCGCCCTGCTCCTACCCAAGATATCCGCACACAGATTGTTACGATACAAAATATTTGGGAACCCTTTTTAGATAAAGTCAATCAATTTAAAGTAGCGCTAAGTTCGCATGATAGCAGATCATTAACTGAATCGATCAACTATATTGCTGCAAACAATGAAGCCCTTTTAGAAGAGGTTGACCAACTTGTAACGATGTATACAGACCATATAGAGGAAAAAACAAACTTTATCAAATACTTTCAATACGGCGCGATCTTTATACTCTTTTTACTCGTATCATTTTCTATCTTGAAACTCAAAAGAATAGAATCCCACGCTCAAGAGTTTTTACTAAAATCAAAAGAGTTGATGCGCAGCAATATCCAAACCCCCATCGATCCGCTGGATATCGATAGCGAAGAGGAGATTCAAGAGGTTGCAAACTCACTCAATCATTTTGTCAAAAAGGTCAATTCCGTTGTAAGCTACTCACAATCGGCAATTGAACAATCAAAACACGCTTCACAAAAGCTTGAAGATCTCACTTATGAGTTTGAAATGATTATTGAAGAGTTAGATGATCAAAAAGCCGTAGAATCGCATCTTGATAAGAGTGAAGATATGATGATCCAATCATCTGAAGATCTCATACGATCAACAAAAAAGTTAGAAAAACTCAAAATGGAGTTAGATACGCTGTTAAGCCATTATAAGCGTTCTTGATGTAGGTCAAAGCATAATCTTAAAAATACAGTTACTATTGTATAAATGAGTAATAAAGGATTGTTTATGCTAATTGATTCCTATGATCGCAAAGTGGATTATCTTCGTATCTCGGTTACGCAGCGGTGTAACTTTCGCTGCCAATACTGCATGCCCGAAAAACCCTTTGAGTGGGTACCTAAAGAGGACCTTTTGTCGTATGAAGAGTTGTTTGATTTTATCAA
>JBNJHJ010000046.1:0-10616 GCA_051748365.1 Campylobacterota bacterium | reverse complement strand
TATTATTTATGCGCCATTTCTAAAATCTGTTTACTCACCTCTAAAGTGATCACTCCATCTTCGCCAAGTGCCGTCATCCCGTGGGATTCTAACCCGCGCAGAACATTTTCAATCACTTTTTCATCGATATCGTAGTCATTGAGATTTGTACTAATACCCACAGATTCATAAAGCTTTTCAATCATCTCTATCGTCTCTTCTTGTGTGCACTCTTTACCAAAGACGTTTTTACCCATCTGCAGCAGTTTTTGACTCTTTTTCTCTTGCATCACACGCAAAAGCGGCGGTTGTACGATTGCAAGTGTTTTCGCATGATCAATTCCGTAAAACGCTGTTAACTCATGCCCTATCATATGGCTTGCCCAATCTTGCGCCACTCCCGAACCGATAAATCCATTAAGCGCTTGATTAGCTAGCAACATCAAATTTTCCTGCCAACGCAAGCTTTTTCTACTCTCCCAATCACTAGCCAAACTCACCAATCCTCGAAGTATCGTCTCGCTATACCCCTCATGCACGAATGAATCGTTTGGCTTGGTGAGATACTGTTCGCACGTATGCACAAACGCATCTACCAAACCGTTGGCTAACTGTCTATCACTAAGCGTATCCATTGTTTTGGGATCAAGCACGGCAAATTGAGGAAATGAAAAAGGAGAATGAAAAAACCGTTTTTCATCGGTTTGTTTTTTAGTTATTACCGCTCCGGTATTAGACTCACTCCCCGTTGCAGGCAGCGTGAGCACCACACCAAGGGGCAGTGCCTTTTGCACCTGTGCACTCCCATCGAGAAAATCCCAACCGTCACCGTCATACAGTGATGCAGCGATGAGATATTTACACCCATCCACTACCGATCCGCCGCCGACGGCTAGGACGTAGCTAATATTCTCATCCCGCACTAGCTGCACCGCTTTATTCATCGTCTCATAGGTTGGATTTGGTTCTACCCCGCCAAACTCACTCCACTCATAGCCCTCAAGCGCCCGTGCAACCTGATCGTACACACCGTTATTTTTAATAGACCCGCCGCCGTAGACGACAAGTACCTTTTGCTCTTTGCCGATATACTTTGGTATCTGCGCAATCTTTCCCTCGCCAAAACAGATAGTCGTGGGGTTATAATAATCAAAATGTAAACTCAAAATCTACTCCTTATATATGTGTAAAATGATGCCCTACTCTACCAAAGATTTCTTAATAAACACCCCCGTATTTGTATTTCATGCTACATCTGCTTTCAATATACACTTCTATCTTGATATGAAACTATAATTTGCAGTTATAATAACCCACTTTTTTCAAACACTTTGGTACAATACATATCACAAAAGGATTGCTGATGATAGATGGTATCGATAATGAACATATTTTAAACGCACTGTGTCAAAATAGTTACAACTCCATTATTATCACCGATGCACAATTAGAACTCCCCGGACCAAAAATCGTCTATGCCAATCCTACCTTTACCAAACTCACAGGCTATAGCTTAAAAGAGCTCATAGGGCAAACACCGCGTATTTTACAGGGCGAAAAGACCGATAGAAAAGTACTTGATAGGCTTAAAACAAAGTGTCAAAACGGTGAACCCTTTGCGGGAAAAACGATCAATTACGCAAAAGATGGAACAAAATATAACGTAGAGTGGAACATCTCACCCATCAAAAATAGTAGCGGCAAGATAACGCACTTCATCTCGATTCAGCGAAATATCACCAAAGAGTTACAAACTATCGATACCTTACAAAAGATAATAGATTTGCAAAGAAACATTATCGTCATCACAGACGGAATGAAGCTTGTCTACACAAACCAAGCGTTTAAAGATTTTTTTGGAGTATCTAGTCTTGAAAAATTTTTAGCCCAAGATGATTGTATCTGTTCACGCTTTAGCAAGCTAGAGGGGTTTTATTATCAAAAAACAGACGATGAAAACTGGATACAAAGCTTACAAAACCTCTCAAGCGAAGATAGAATAGTGAGCATGGAAGATAAAAATTTCGTACCGCACGGATTTTTTGTCGGGATTAATGATTTTGGAGAGGATAAAGATATCATCACCTTCACCGATATCACCCAAAGCATCGGAGAAAAACTTGCTCTAAAGCACAAAGCGTATCACGACCATCTTAGCGGTGCGTTTAATAGAGAGTTTATCCACGATAATTTTGACAATTACAAAGAACAGACCCAAACACGCAACCTCAAACTAGGACTTATTATGTTTGATATCGACAAATTCAAACATATCAACGATACCTATGGTCACAACGTCGGCGACCGAGTCATTCAAAAACTCGTTGCCCTCACAAAAGAAAGCACGCGAAGCGGTGATTACATGATAAGATGGGGCGGAGAAGAGTTTGTAGTGCTCACTCAGATCAAAGTATTAGAGCAACTAGAGATAATAGCAGAACATATCCGAGTAGCAATTGAGAATGAATCCTTTGACCCCGTACCGCTTGTAACAGCGAGCTTTGGGATCACTATAAGCTTGCCACAAGATTCTTTGCAAACACTGATAAAACGCGCCGATGATGCACTCTACCGCGCAAAAAACACAGGTCGCAACAAGGTAGAAGTAGCCACTACGTCGCAATAATCACAAACTTCTGCACAAAAATTGTGTTAAAATCTCACAACAATATACAAAGGAAAAGCGGTGCAAAAAGAGTATATTTTATTTGACAATGACGGCGTATTGGTAGAGACGGAAAATTGGTACTATGAAGCAAGCAAGAAAGCGCTACGGGAGTTTTTTGATTACGATATCGCTTTTGATGAGTATATGGGCATCATGACAAGCGGCGGCGGTGTGTGGTCAGTGCTAGAAGGAGTTTCAAAACAGCATATCAGCAAAGCTAGAGACAAAAGAAACCATTACTACCAAGAGTATCTACAAAATAAAAATATTCTTATCAAGGGTGTTACAGAGGTACTAGCGCAACTTTCAAAAAGATACAATATGGCGATCATTACCACTTCAAGAAGGGTGGATTTTGAACTGATCCATAATGGTCGCGGGATCGTTGATTTTATGGATTTTGTGTTGTGTGAGGGGGAATACCCAAGAGCCAAACCTCATCCTGATCCCTACCTCAAAGGCTTGCAACAATACGGTGCAAAGCCCGATCAAGCTATTGTCGTGGAAGATTCCCAAAGAGGCTTAATAGCAGCCCATGATGCAGGGATTGAGTGCGTGGTTGTGCACAATGAGTTTACTAAAACCCAAGATTTTTCAAAAGCCACGCACAAGATTGAGCATTTAAAACAGTTGCTAGAGCTTTTATAGCCCTAGCCTCTTACGCAAGCAATAGATCTTGCAGATCGCTTTTTGCATCACCTGTTAAATGCAGTGAAAAGTGTTCACTTAAAAAGTTAAAGATATCTTCATTGACAAACTGCGGCGGTTTTGGTCCAAGATAGATATCTTTGATCCCTAAACTAAACAGTGCTAGCAAAATGATCACCGCTTTTTGCTCCATCCATGAAAGTACAATCGCAATAGGAAGATCATTGATCGGCGTATCAAGCGCACCGCTTAACGCTTTAGCGATCTCTACGGCACCGTTGCTGTCATTGCACTGACCAAGGTCTAAATACCTCGGAATATCGGTTCCCTCAATCGTGCCAAAATCGATATCGTTAAATCGAAACTTTCCGCAGCTTGATGTGATGATAACACAATCTTTTGGCAGATTTTGCGCTAATTCTCTGTAGTACTCTCCTGCTTTTCCCGGAGCGTCACACCCTGCGATGACAAAAAACTGCTTGATCTTTCCCTCATTAAGTGCTTCAATCACTTGTGGAGCTAATGAAAGGATCGTTTTGTAGTGATGCCCCGTAGAAAGCGTTGTTTTTGCATCCCATCCATCGGCATCTTCACAATGCAGTGTTTTTTGAATGAGCGGCTCAAAATCATCATTTTCTATCTTTGTCGCTCCCTCTACGCCTACGATTTTGTAGGTAAAGAGGCGATCTAAGTAGCTGCAATTTGCTTTTGGCGGTACGATGCAGTTGGTATTGACTACAAAAGTCCCCGGAAAGCTCTCCATCAATTTGGCTTGATCAAACCACGATTTGCCGACATTACCCTTTAAGTGCGGGTACTTTGCAAGCTCGGGATATCCGTGTGCAGGCAGCATCTCAGAATGGGTATAGACATTGATCCCTCTATCTTTTGTTGCTTCTAGCAACGCTTGCAGCATCGGTAGGTTGTGACCGCTAACTAAGATCGCTTTGCCTTCTACCTTATTTTGTGAAACTTGCGCAGGTGTTGGAATCCCAAATTTTGAGGTATGGGCATTAGAGAGTTTATCCATCACCTCTACCCCCGCACTGCCGACTTTCATCAATTGCGCTATATGCTCCTGGAAATTAAAATTAACGTTTGTAAGCGTAAAATACAGCGTTTGGCTGATCACATCATCAACGCTTTTTGTGGCACTTGCATCAAGTTCATTAAGATGCTCTCTATAAGCACTTAAGCCCTTAAGACCAAAGATCATCGTATCTTGCAAACGCGTCAAATTAGCATCTTTGCCACACGTCCCTACTAACTGACCGTTGCTGCCGCATCCGTTTGGTGCACTCATTTCACATTGGTAACAAAACATACTCATATCAATCCTTTTTAAATCATTTGATTGCAATGATACGAGGTTTAGAAAAAAATTACATTGATATCTATCAAGATTGCAAGAGTTGTAGTAGTTTGTCTCTATCAAGCAACGCATGGTCTGTGCCTACAATCTGCTGCTTTTTTAATTTTGTGATCATCCTTGAAAGCGTTTCGGGTGCCATATTCAACTCTTGAGCTATCTCGACTTTTTTTACCGATTGAAACTTTTGAGGATGAGAAAGAATAAAACTTGCTACGCGTTTAAGAGAGTTGTAGACAAGATTGTTGTTGATCGTTTGTTCAAGAGTTTTGATCTTTTTATTTAATGAACGAATGATTGCTAAACTCATAGACGGGCTATGCAAGATCAGATCCAAAAACGCTCTACGATCTATTACGGCAAAACGGCTTTTAGCCATCACTTCAGCCGTAGCCGGAAAAGGCAACTCTTCAATCACCGCCATCTCGGCTATCATGGTAGGTGTATCAAATCGGTGCAACACCACTTCACCCTCTTTTTCATTGACCTTATACAGCTTTATATCGCCATCAAGCAAAATAAAAAACTTTGTAGGCAGGTCGCTTTCATAAAACAAGATATCACTCTTTTGATAGTGCACGATCTGCGCAATTTCTATAATTTTATAGATATCACTTTCTTCAAGAAGCGAAAAAACATCCACTTGCGCTAAGGCATCATCAATAGCTTGCATCTTCATCCTTTATATACAGATCTTGTAAAATAGCGATCACACTCTCCACTGATTGCATCGCAGCCGTTTCTAAAACCGTGTGGTAACCGATAGTGGGTACCTGTAGCGTCGTGCCGTTTATGTTGCCGTGACTGTTAGTGATAATCCTGCCTAGTTCGGTACGACCGATTGACTTAGAGGTACCGTTTTGTTCATTGAGCTTTGTGATAAATGCATCTTTATAATGATACGTTATCCCTTTTGCATCACATATTGAAACGATCTTTTCTTTAAACTTTGCATCAAACATTGCATGTGAATCTTTATTTCTCAGCACCACGTTTTGTGCAAGCATACTTTCTTTGTCGGGATAGGGACTGGTATCAAGCACAAGCAATTGCTGCGTTTGCATATCAAACCGTGCAAACCACTCAAGCATAAACCGCCAACTCTTGCCCGCTTCCTCTGCAGCACTAAAAAACGCCGTTCCTTGATATCCTAAAGCATACAGGTGGATAATGATAGCAACACTGAGTACATTATCAAGCTGCGCACTGATAAAGCCATCTTCATGCTTGAGTTTATCCAAAAATGCAACGGGAGTATGGGGCATGAGATGCTCCAACCCCGCAATCTCAAAGACCAAGTTCCCCCGCTTTTGACAGATGTAGGCGTTTTTGATCTCCCCTAGTCCTAGATAGTATCCGCTCCAGGGTTCATACGCTTGCACAAGCTCATCGTTAAAACGATCGGTTATAGTAAAAAGCAACTCTTCAGAGATCGAATCTCCAAACAGATCGCCTCTATTTTGCGCGATAAATGCAGCGTATTGAAACTCGTTTGGACCTGTACAGATAAGTCCGTGGCGGTCGCTGTGCGCACTTAAAAAGCCGCTATCGGGTTCATTTCCGGTAGCAACTAATAGCCCCTCATAGTACGTCACGCCAACACCTAACTCTTCAAGCTCTCTTTTAATAGTCATAAAAAAAGGATGCTCTGCACCCACTACGCTAGGCGTTCGGATGAGTTGTTTTAAAAGGTCCAAAAACCCGTTCATATCTTTCATTTTGATTCTTTCATATTATTAGTATATAATTGGCTAATAATATCATAGATTGTATAAAGGATGAACCATAAAAAAGTTAATAGTAGGAAGGTTAGAAAGAGTCTCCATACCGAAATTAGATCTTTTTGATCTGGATGCAAAGATCGATACGGGAGCTGATTCAAGTTCGTTGCATTGTGATGATATCTCCATTGACAGTGAGGGAAATGTCCATTTTACGCTTCTTGATGCGGTGCATCCTGCATACAACGGAAAGCGATTTATTTTTGCCTTGCACAAGCTCAAACGCGTTAAAAGTTCAAACGGAGAGATTCAGGAAAGACCCTCGATCAAAACCGATATTACGCTTTTGGGCAAAACATACAAAGGCACTATCACGCTTACGGATCGATCGGATATGACCTATCCGATGCTCATAGGACGCAAATTTTTAGCCAATCGCTATCTTGTGGATGTGGCTTTGCAGTACAACTTATAAAAGAGGAACCTATTTTGACACTATATATTTTATCACGAAATGAAAACCTTTACTCTACCAAACGCTTGCAAGAAGCCGCGCTTGCTAAGGGTTTAGAAGCAAGAGTCATTGATTTTTTACACTTAACTATTGAGATTCAAAAGGGAGAGTTAAAGATCCACTATCAAGGCATCCCCATCGATGCACCCCACGCTATCATCCCGCGAATCGGAGCAAGCCGTACCTTTTACGGCACGGCTATGGTGCGCCACTTTGAGATGATGAACTCCTTTACCACCGCAGGCAGTCTTGCTATTGCAAGAAGCCGCGATAAACTGCGAAGCTTGCAAATTCTCTCAAAACACGGCGTAGGGATGCCCAAAACCGTCTTTGCTTCAAACCGCGCCAATGTCAAAGATATCATCAAACTCGGCGGCGGCACCCCGCTGGTACTCAAGATTCTAGAAGGAACCCAGGGCGTAGGCGTTGTATTAGCCGAAACCCAAAAAGCGGCAAAATCGGTTCTTGATGCGTTTTATGGGATGAATGTAAACTTACTCGTTCAAGAGTATATCGAAGAAGCAGGCGGAGCCGATATTAGAGCGCTTGTAGTGGGCAATGAGGTGGTCGGTGCGATGAAGCGTCAAGGGGCTGAGGGGGATTTTCGCTCCAACCTCCACCAAGGCGGCAGCGCAACCGCACACAAACTCAGCCGAAAAGAAAAAGCCACCGCACTAGCAGCTGCCAAAGCGATGGGACTTGATGTTTGCGGCGTGGATATGATCCCCTCTGCACGCGGTCCGCTTGTGATGGAGGTAAACTCCTCTCCTGGATTAGAGGGGATCGAAAAAGCTACGGGTATCGATGTAGCAGGAAAAATTATTGATTATATCATCACCAACAGCGACCCCGAAGTCAGACGCAAAAAACGAGGACCGCGCGATAAGATAGGGGCTTAAAACACCCATCCAAAAGAAAATGCAATCGCTAGCCATCCAAACACCGCTAGCGGTCCGATGACGCCCGCAACGGCTCCAAGAATCAAAAAGTTTTTTGACTCCAGTGCCCCGCTTGAATATACGATCGCATTTGGCGGGGTAGAAACAGGAAGCATCATCGCAAACGAAGCACTAAGCGCCACCACGATAGCGGTCATAAACCCGTCATTTGCAGAAAAGGTCGCCCCTACGGCAACGGCGATGGGTAAGATGATGTTTGTGGCTGCAGTATTGCTCATAAAATTTGAGATCACTACCACGGTATAGGAAAAGATCAACATCACCGCTAACGCCCCTACTCCTTCATTAGGGACCAAAGAGGCAAACCACGTATCCACACCCGTTTGACTCACACCATATCCAAGGCTCAATCCCCCGATAATCAAAATAATAACATCCCATCGCACCTCTTTGATATCATCAGGTCCGATAATGCCAAAGAGTGTAAACATCACGATAGGTAAAAATGAAACTACCGTTGTGGGAATTGAGTGCAGCGGTTCACTTAGCCAAAGCAAGATCGTAGCACCGAAAGTTGCGACTACTACCTTCTTTTTCCAATCGGCAACCGCTACGACCTTTGATCCTTTGGGCTGCTGCGTAGTATCATCTTCTAACTCTTTTAAACGCTTAAGGCTGATATAGCTTTGTGTAGAGGGGTATACCTTGATAATAAGCAAACGAAGCGCTAATGCCGTAATGGTCGCAGGCGGTGAAGCAAGCACCATCCATCCGATAAACGACGGTGCTTTATCACCCAAAAACCCGACTGCTATAGCATTTGGCGGTGTTCCGATGATGGTACACATCCCCCCAAGGTTTGCCCCGATTATCACCGCAAGCATCGCAGCTTTTCGAAAGGGATTGTCATCTTTGATCATCAGCAATATCGGAGAGATCACTGTCATCATCATCGCCGCGGTGGCGGTATTGGAGATAAACATCGAAAGCCCAAAGGTGATAAAAATAAGTCCTGTAATGATATTGTGCGGTTTTCCGCCGACAAAAAAGAGGACCTTTTTTGCAATCCAGATATCAAGTTTGGTTTTTGACGCGGCAATTGCCATGATAAACCCGGCTAAAAACAAAAATACAAGTGGATTGGACCACTGTTTGAGATACTGTTTCCAACTACTTTGATCACTAAAATCAAACCCCTCAAACCCCAGCAGCAAAATTTGCAGCGCAATTATAAGCAGCGCCACCGAAAAGGCAGGGATCGCTTCGGTAATCCAAAGTCCTGCTGCAAAGATGAGGATAAAAAGCATATACACGCCTTGAGCGCTTAAACTATACTCGGGAATGAATGCGATAAAAAGAGCAACTAAAAATGAAGCCGCAAAATTTAAAAACGCTTGAGAGGGGTGGATAATATGGGTACTATCGATAATATTTCTTAGATATCTTCTTGTATCTAACACAGCTCTTTCTCCTTAGCTTCATTTTTTTTAGGCATCAGTGACGGGATTTTGATGACCGCTTTTTGCAAAAGAAGGTTATTAGGATAGATCACGCTGTCACCGTCGTAATCACTCAAGATGGTGTGAAATACCCCTATCTCTTGAATCTGTCCCTCAACGGTGTTATCGCCATCAACAATGCGCACACAATCTCCCACTCGCGCAGGGAAGTTAAAAAAGATCAAAATGCTAGCGGTGGCATTGCTAAGAATCGACCACTGCGCAAAAAGAGCAACGCCTACAACAGCAAAGATCGAGGAGGCAAAAAGCATCATCCCCGCAAAATCAACGCTGAGTATGATCAAAACGCCAATCACACTCACAAAAATGATCAAAGAGAGTAAAAACTTTTTGATATAAAAAACTCGTGCGTGCGAAACACTTTTATATTTTGCCAATCTATCTACAAGCAAGGTTACGGCTTTTGCACTGATAAAAGCGATGAAAACAACAAATAGAGTAAGTAAAAACTGCATCTTTGATCCTTATAAAAAGTTACTTAACCCATACTGCCACACTATAAACGCTAACGTTCCACCTGCGATTCCCGCGATCACATCATCGCCCATCACACTCAATCCACCCCTGTCGGCTCTATCGATTTTACCGATAATTGAAGGCTTTTTGATATCAAAAAAACGAAAAAAGATAAAACTCAAAATAACGGTATAGATATTTAAAACGCTTGAGACAATGATCAAAGCAAGCCAAATCCCCACCGCTTCATCGATAACGATCGATTTATCATCATGGATACCCGTTTGTTTTTCATACTTGCTTGCTTCAAACACACCCGCAATCGTTGCAAAGATAGTGATCAAAAAAAGCGTACTTACATCAAGATAGTACAGTATTGCTAAGCCAAAAGGAAGTGCTGCTAATGTCCCAACCGTACCCGGTGCTTTAGGGCTTAGCCCACTGTAAAAAAAAGTTAAAAAGAGTTTTTGCATTATCTGCCTTTGTCTTCAATATCTACACTTTTTGTGCGAAGTTTAATAAAGATGTAATAGTAACACAATTATCTTTAGAGGTGCCCTAGCATCGCAAGATAACTAGGAACACTTTTTGCTACGAACTCAGTAATCAAAACGATATTTTGAAGGATTGCAAAAGTGAAACGGTATCTTATACTATTTTTTATATTAACGACTATGTTGTATGCGATGAAGATTAAAGATATCAGTAACGTAGTAGGCGTTCGCGAAAACCAAGTGATAGGCTATGGGTTAGTAGTCGGGCTTGAAGGTAGCGGAGACGGCGGTAGTTCGGCGTTCACCCTACAATCACTAGCAAATATGCTGCAAACGATGAATATCAAA
>JBNJHJ010000045.1:0-10637 GCA_051748365.1 Campylobacterota bacterium | reverse complement strand
CCTGCTTTGAGTGCTCTTTTTACCTCTCCGATACTCACGCAATCCGCACCGCTTCCAAGTTTGGCAAAATGTGCGATAACGCTTAAGTTTGAATTTGCTTTCACCGCGTATGCCATCAGTGATTTTCTTGCACTAAAAGCATTTTTTAAGCTTTCATACTGTGCTTTCATATGATTAAAATCATACAGATACAGCGGTGTACCGTAGCTTTTTGCAATCTCTTTTAAATCTATCAACTAAAACTCCCTAAATTACCAATTATTTCAATACGGTTTTTGCTAAATTTTACCAAAATTTTGATTAGTTGTAGATTTTTATATTAGAGTTTACTCTTTTTTACTAAAATTAACAGATAAAGTGCCATAACAACGATAGGTGCAATCATTCCGATTTCGGGGTTTACTACCCCTGTAACGGTTATTTTATATATTGCAAAAAGCACACCCCACGAAATCAATCCAACTAGTGTAAATACCGTTGTTGCAAGAGTTAAATTGCTAAATCGTGCATGTTTTGGAAGTTTATGAAAATAGATCAAAATCAACACAAGCGCAAAAAGCGGCGTGATCACTTTATTATAGATAATTGCTCGAATCTTGTCGGTTTTAACCCCCTGTGAGGTTAAAAGCGTTACCGCATCTAGGGCGTCTTTTAAGGTAAAGCCGCTTCCTGATTCATAGACTGATTCTAAAACTCTGGGTTTAAAACGGTGCAACGATGCATAATTTTCATGGTGGCTAACCGTGACCTTTGCATCGATTTGTTGTGTAATTTTCACCTGTGGCATCATCCAATAATCATCATCAAAGTAAGCTTCTTTTGCCTCAATGACTCGCAGCTTTGAATCTTTATCAAATTCAAATATCCTGATATTTTGTGCCGTTTGCTGCAGGGGTGAGAGCTTTTTCATGTAGACGTAATTATCATCATACTTAAAAAATATATCCGTCGTCACACTCCCGACTGCTCCATAGCTTCTAATTTGCGATGCTTTATCTTTTGAAAGTGAAAAGGTGGTTAACTGCAAACCCGCCATAAGAAGATAGATTGCGCCAAATACAGTGATGAAGGGCAACATCAAAGCTTTTTTACTATATCCTAGAGAGTAAAAAGAGACAAGTGCATTTGACTTTACAAGCGAAATCCAAGCGGTGATAAAGGCAAAAATAACACTTAATTGCCACAGCACTTCAAGCGCTTCCATCGCTTTGAAACTTGCATACAAAAGCCGTAAATTGGTAGCATCGGGAAGTTTTTTGACCGTGAGAATATAATCAAAAAAGACAAAAAACGACACCAATGCCAAAAGAATAAAAAACAGATGCTTCGCATATAGCGTCGCGATATATTTAAATAACATTTTCTATACTTTTAGCACTAAAGCGGCTTGCTACATCTTTTACTTCCTCATCGCTTAAAGCTTCTATCGCTTCACATGCGCGCTCAATCCAAATATCAAGATCTTTTGCTTCATCACTGTTAAAATCACTCAATACATGCGCGCTTACTTGTGATTTATATTCAGGTTTACCAATACCCATGCGAATACGCACATACTCTGTACCAAGCATCGCATCAATAGATTTCAATCCGTTATGCCCACCGTTTCCACCGCCTCTTTTTATCTTCAGCGCTCCAAATTTCAAATCAAGATCATCATGGATGACGACAATATCATCAGGCTTATAAAAGTTTGTCACCGCTAAGACGCTTTTGCCTGAGAGGTTCATATAGGTGGTGGGTTTTAAGAAGATAAAATCTTTGCTTTTGTAACAATCTGCTGAAAAGGAGCTTTTATTTGCAGGAAGTGCTTTATGGCGATCGATAAGTTTATCAACCACCATAAAGCCAATGTTGTGCCTGTTGTGTAAATATTTCTCACCTGGGTTACCTAAACCCACGATTAGAGTCATTATTTACCTTTAATAACACCAACTACGGCAACAACCGGTTTATCCATAATTTTAAGATTTTCACCAAGATCGATATCTCTTACTAATGTCGATTGGTTTACGTCTAATCCGCTTACGTCAAGTTCGATCATCTTTGGAATATTTTCGATTGCACCTCGAACTCTTAATCTTTTTTTACCGCTGATTAAAACACCTTTGTTTTTTAGCCCTACAGGTGTTCCGGTTGTGGTAACAGGAACCATATAATCAGCCACTCTACCTTGCGTTGCAACTCTTAAATCAACGTGTTTAATCATATCCGTAACAGGGTCAAATTGGTACTCTTGAACGATCACATTGTACTCTTTACCGTCTACTTTTACACCAAAGTCAAGCTTCTCTTTGTTTTTAACGGCTCTAATAAAATCACCCATTACAAATGCTGCATTTACGTTTTCTGCATCTTTTGCATAGATGTTAGCTATTAGATAACCATCCCGTCTAAGCGCTTTAGTAGCTGCTTTATTGGTACTCTCTCTAACAATTCCTTCTAACATAACTATCCTTTTAAAAATTTAAGATGAAATTATAGCAAAATTTTTCAATTTTTCCATAGCAAGTTTAAATTTATCTTTTTAATTGTAAAATAAACATAACTTATAAAAAAGGATAATTTAATGGCCGTAAGCGTAACAAAACAGGAGAGTCTGGACTACCATAAATTTCCTACACCGGGAAAACTAGGTGCCTACACAACTGTGCCCTTTCAAACACAAAAAGATCTCAGTCTAGCCTATACTCCCGGAGTTGCTCATCCATGCCTAGAGATAGAGAAAAACCCCACAAAAGCGTATGAGTATACAAACAAAAGCAATACCGTAGCCGTCATCAGCAACGGAACGGCGGTTTTGGGCCTTGGAGATATCGGTGCACTTGCTAGTAAACCGGTGATGGAGGGGAAATCGGTACTTTTTAACAACTTTAGTTACCTTAATTCTTTTGATATTGAAGTTGATGAAAAAGATGTAGAGAGATTCTGTCAAATCGTCAAATCCATCAGCTGCGGGTTTGGTGGGATCAACTTAGAAGATATCAAAGCCCCTGAATGCTTTGCAATTGAGGAGTACTTAGCCCATGAACTTGATATTGCGATCATGCATGACGATCAGCACGGTACGGCAATCATTAGCAGTGCGGCTATGCTTAATGCTTGCCATCTCACAAACAGAGATGTTAAAGATCTTAAAGTCGTTATCGTAGGTGCAGGCGCTGCAGCTATTAGCAGTGCAAAGATGTATGCGGAGTTTGGCGTCAAAAACATCATCATGTTTGATTCAAAAGGGGTGATTCATAAAGGTAGAGAAGATCTTAATAGATACAAACAAAAGTTTGCCATCGATACACCGCTGTCAAAAAACGACGCATTTAGAGGCGCGGATATGGTGCTAGGACTCTCGGCACCCGGAACTTTTGATGCGGGGCATATTGGGTTGATGGCCGATGAGCCTATTGTCTTTACGCTTGCCAACCCCACTCCGGAACTGTTTCCCGGGGAGGTTTTGAAAGTCAAAGACAATGCAATCATCGCAACAGGAAGAAGTGATTTTGCCAATCAAGTCAATAATGTACTAGGCTTTCCCTTTATCTTTCGCGGAGCACTTGATGTGAACGCAAAAGCGATCAATATGCAGATGAAAAAAGCAGCCGCTTTAGCACTAGCGGCGCTTGCAAAAGAAAAAGTACCGCAAGATGTATGTGATATCTATGAAAAAAAGCTCTCGTTTGGCAAAGAGTATATTATCCCCACACCCTTTGACAAAAGACTTTTAAGTGTAGTCAGTAGTGCCGTAGCCCAAGCTGCCGTAGATAGCAAAGTTGCGCGTATCAAATATTTTGACAAGCAAAAATATAGGACCTCCTTGCAAAAGATGCAAGAAAATCCCCCTAGCGGTAGGTAAAAGAGATAGCGGCGATGGAGTATGCAACGATATACACAAACAGCATCACCCGCACAGATAGATGCCTATCTATGTAGCTCCATAGCCGCTTTAGCATTACTCATCCTCTTTTAAATCAAATACCTCATCATCGTGATCTTCATCATGCTTATCACTTTGTTTTGTCGATCCAAGTCCCTGCATCTTGAGTTTCATATCTGAAGGATTTGTTGAACTCTCAAGCGCTTCTTCTTTACTGATCACTTTATCAAAGTACAGATCTAGCAATGCTTGATCAAAGGTTTGCGTTCCGTAGATATCTTTCCCCTCCTCAAGCGCGTCAGTGATCTCGTTATCTCGATCTTCGGCAATGAGCTGTTCAATCCGCGCGGTTTTAAGCAGTATCTCCACCGCCGCGGTTCGCTTGCCGTCAATGGTTTTAACCAAACGCTGTGAAAGTACGCCCTCTAAAACCGAACTCAACGCTTGACGGATTCTGTTTTGCTCCTCTTCGGGAAACATCCCGATCACTCTGTTAATGGTCTCTTTAGTATCAAGAGTGTGCAGGGTTGAAAACACTAAGTGCCCCGTTTCAGCCGCATGCAGTGCAATATCGATCGTTTCAAGATCCCGCATCTCCCCGATCAAGATAACATCGGGGTCTTCACGAAGCGAAGCACGAAGCGCATTTGCAAAGCTGATACTATCTTGCCCGATCCCTCTTTGATTGATCAGACATGATTTGTCTTTATGGACAAACTCGATAGGATCTTCAAGGGTGATGATATGTTTTTTTCTATTTGAATTAATAGCATCGATCATCGCTGCAAGCGTGGTTGATTTACCGCTTCCTGTGACCCCCGTTACCAGCACAAGCCCCCTTGAAAGGGTTGTGAGTTTTTTCAGCGACTCGGGAAGCCCTAGTGTTTCAAGGTTTAAAATATCAACGGGAATGATACGAAATACTGCAGAAATTCCATCCATCTGATGGAACATGTTAACCCTAAAACGGTTTTTATCATCAAGTACATAGGAAAAATCCGCCTCTAAGGTTTCTTTGAAATCTTTATACTTATGCTCAAGAAGCGCTTTAGCCAACGCTTCCATCTCCTCTTTGAGATACCCAACTTGTCCTAGTTTTACAAGCTCTCCGTTTACCCGCGTACGTGCTACGGCTCCTGCTTTAACATGCAGGTCACTCCCGCCAAGCTCAATCATCTTTTTCAGCAGTGCCTGTAACTTTTTTATCGCAATTTTTGTTGTTTCATCCATCATTATAACCTTGATAACATATCAGCAAAGGAGTCTTCAAACGCTTTTAAACCATCTTGTAAAAGCGATTGGCCTAACGTATCGATATCGATTCCAATCTCTTTGAGCTTTTGAAAGTGTGCCTCAATCTGCGTACTACTAAGCGGCAACTTCACATCCGTTGCTACATCTTCAATATAACTTTCAATCGTATTTAATGGTGCCGTATTAACGCTATGAGGCGCTAAAAGCTGCGTGATATAGTAGTGTGCGGGCAAGTTATCGCCTTTTACTCCCGTACTTGCAAACAGTGTTCGCATACTTGGGTTTTTGTACCCTTCGATAATATTATAAATTCGCGCTGCATTATAAATTCCCGTTTTTGCCGTTTCAATTCCTGAAGCGGCTAACTGCTCATCGATCGCTCTATCAAAACGGCTGACAAAGACGCTGATTACGGCGCTGACATCCTCATTTGATGCTTTTATTCCCCTATCCATTGCCGCAGCACATTTTGTCGCTTGTTCCTCGGTAAAGATAAGCGTTGCATTGACGCTGATGCCGTCTCTTAAAAGCTGCTCCATCACATCATATCCTGCATCGGTTGCAGGGATTTTGATCATCACGTTTTCATACCCGATAGCTGCGTGCAAACGCTTTGCTTCTGCAATGGTTGCGTCTTTGTCACCGCTTAAAAACGGATCAACCTCTATAGAGATAAACCCATCGTTATTATCCTCATACAGCGGCATAAGCTGCTTTGCGGCAAGTTTGATA
Organism: Campylobacterota bacterium; assembly: GCA_051748365.1. Taxonomy (GTDB): domain Bacteria; phylum Campylobacterota; class Campylobacteria; order Campylobacterales; family Sulfurovaceae; genus TCS-49. The sequence goes on along the minus strand of JBNJHJ010000045.1, from coordinate 4,780 downwards.
TCCTCAATCGCCAGTGCTTCATATTTAGCCTTTGGCTCCATATTTGCAAGTGCACGCAACTGCTCTTTGTACGCAGCTGAAGAGTTGATCGCATTTGCAAAGATCGCGGGGTTGCTTGTGGCTCCGTTTACAATCTTTTTCTCAAGCAACTCTTTAAAATCGTTTTTGAGATAATCTCTCTCTACAAAATCCAACCATAGAGAAAATCCTATCGTTTTATCTACCATCACATACCTTTATCATTTGGGTTTTTATCATTATAACAAAATAAAAGTTCAATATTAAGATAAAATTATTGTTAACCTAGTTGACATTTTAAAGAAAATCGTTTATAATTGCTGAGAATATCTAACCTTTTATAAGGACAACATAATGGATCAAAGTCGTAGATTATTTTTCAAAAAAAGTTCCATCGGAATCGCAAGCGGCATTGGAGTGCTGACACCTTCTAGTTTAGCAGCAAAAGAGCAGCTATCATACAAAGGAGAGTTGGGTTCGCTTATAGACTTAACGCTCTGTGACGGCTGCAAAGAGTATGATGCCCCACAATGTGTCGTTGCGTGCAAAGAGAAAAACAAAGACAAGTTTCCACAGCCGCAAAAGCCGATTATGGATTACTGGCCGCGCAAAAAACATGAGGATTGGTCGGATGAACAAGATAGAATCGATCGGCTCACCCCCTATAACTGGACCTTTGTCGAAAGTGTAGAGATAGACGGCGAAACGGTACATGTGCCAAGACGCTGTATGCATTGCGATAATCCCGCATGTTTAAACCTCTGTCCCTTTGGCACAATAGGAAAAACGAAACAAGGAGCGGTACATATCGATCATGAGTACTGCATGGGCGGAGCAAAGTGCCGTGATGCGTGTCCGTGGGAAATTCCCCAACGACAAGCAGGTGTAGGGCTGTATATGAAACTCGCTCCAAAAATCGGCGGCGGTGGCGTGATGTATAAGTGTGACGGATGTAAAGATTTGCAGCAAAAAGGAGAGCTGCCCGTGTGCCAAACGGCCTGCCCGCAAGATGCTATCATCTTTGGCAAGATGGAGCAGATCGAGCAGTTGGCAAAACAACGAGCAAAAAAGATAGGCGGTTATATCTATGGACTTGACCAAGGCGGGGGTACCTCCACAGTCTATGTATCAAAACACCCGTTTGAAAAGATCAATGAAAAGATTATGCAAAACAAAGCAAACGACAGCGACAAACGCCCGGGAAGACCGCATATGAACGTAGATATAAAAGATAGCATGGAAGATAGCAGTACTTGGCTTGCTGCATCACTCATCGCTCCCGTTGCAGGTGTTGCCTCTGCAGCTATCGCCGTACACAGATCACAAAAAGGAAAAGACGATGCCTAGACAAACCCCGCAACCTCAAATTGAAAGACAATCTTTTTCTAACCGCGTTGTGCATGCATTGGTCGCAACAAGCATGTTTGGACTGTTTTTTACCGGACTTGGGCAGATGCCTGTGTATAAGCGCTATATGATCAATGAGATCCCGCTTATGGCGTGGACGGCTGATTATAATATTACGCTATGGCTGCACTACTTTTTTGGTGTACTGCTTATCGGTGTTGCTTTTTATCATGCAACCTACCATCTCATGCGCAAAGAGTTTGATATCATTCCGCGGCGCGGGGATATGAAAAACTCTTTGCTTATTTTGATTGCGATCATTAGGGGCAAAGAGGAACCTCCGAGTCAAAAATATCTACCCGAACAGCGTATTGCCTATGCGTTTATCGCGTTTTGGATTGTAGTGATGATTGTGACGGGAATTTTAAAAACGATGAAAAATATCGATGGAGTCAACTGGTCGCTTGATACACTTTTTTGGTTAGCGCAAATCCACAATCTAGGATTTTTTATGCTCGTAATCGGTGTACTTGGACACTTTGGTGCATTTGCCGTGCAGGCAAATAGACAGCTGCTTTCGGGGATGTTTGGCGGTAAAGTCGATGCGTGCTATACCAAAGAGCGTCACAGCTTATGGGAAGAAGGCGTTAAAAAAGCCGATATAGCGTTACAAAAAGAGCAAAAGGAGTGCGAAAAAGAAGAGGAAAAAGAGTCTACAAAGCAGTAACTTTTTAGAGCTCTTTGGGCTCTATAGGCTTTGCAAAATAGTATCCTTGAAAATACTCACACCCCATATTTTTTAGCATTTTAAACTGTTTTTTGGTCTCTACACCCTCGGCTAAAATATCAAACCCAAAGGTTTGCCCCATCGCAACAACGGTTTCAACTATCGTTTTGTCCGCACTTTCATCGGATAAGTTTGCGACAAAGGATTGATCGATCTTTAACTCATCAATAGGCATCTGCTTAAGATACGCAAGCGATGAATACCCCGTACCAAAATCATCAATAGAGATAGAAAACCCTAACTTTTTGAGCTTGTTGAGTTTTGTTAAGATATTTTTTGTATCGCTGATAAAAACACCTTCGGTCAACTCGATACGCAAAAGCTTTGCTTTGACACCGTACTCTTGAATCAATGCTGCTATACGAGGCACAAATTCAGGGTCTTTAAACTGTAGCGGCGATACGTTGATCGATACTCTCCAGCTTTTTTTGATCGGATCATCTGCCCACCTGTGCAACTGCGCAATCGCTTCTTTTGCTACCCAACTACCCAGTTCGATAATAAAACCCGACTCTTCGGCAAGAGGTATAAATGTTGCAGGAGAGACCACGCCTAGATCGGGATGTTTCCAACGAATAAGTGCTTCCACCCCGATAATCTTTTGATCTTGATCTACCTGCTTTTGATAGAGGAGAAAAAACTGATTTTGATTGTACGCTTCTTGCAAGTTTCTAATGATAAACGATCGTGAAATCACCGCTTCTTGAAACGAAGTATCATAAAAGCTGATACTGTTTTTACCGCTATTTTTTGCCACATGCATCGCACTTTCTGCATTATTAAGCAGTTGCGATTCACCCTCTTTGTTATCGATAAAAACCACGACACCGATACTAAAGGTGACAAAAACATCTTGCTTATCTACCACAATGGGATCTTTTATCTCCTCTAGCACAAGTTCGGCTTGCTTTTGACTTGCGATCACTGCATCGCTTGATTGAGCGCCAAGGTGTTGCAATAAGATCACAAACTCATCTCCGCCGACATGAAAGACACTACTATTTTGCCCGATCAGGTCAGATAATTTTTGTGCGATATATTTTAAGACTTGATCACCGACACCCATGCCGCGCACATCATTGATACTTTTGAAGTTATCGATATTGATATACAACAATCCGCCGTAATTATGATCTTTTTTGGCTTGAGTGATCGCAGCGGAAAGTTTTCGTAAGAGGTACTTTTTGTTAGCAATATTGGTAAGTGAATCGTAATAGGAAAGCCGATCAATCGTTCTTTTTTGGATAAAGGAGTTGATAGCAAAGCCTAAATCACCCGCTAACTCTTCAATCATCTCGATCTCTTGCGGGTCAAATCCATCCCTATCAGTTGAACAGATAGTCATCACACCCAGTGCCTGTTTTGAGGTTGCATCAGCTTTTAGCGGGATTACATATACCTCTTTGATATTGTACTTTTGTACCTTTTGGACACACTCTTTGGGAAACTTTTCATCAACGCTATCTATACGCAACCCTTTATTAGATTCAAATACATTTTGCTCCAAAGGATACACCTCTAGCTCCTCGTCAAGCCCTAAAGAGCTCACCACTTGTAAACGCCCCTCCTGTTCTAGCATTATCTTAATACCTGCAAAAGCACTGTTTTTATGCATCGTTTGCGCGGTTTTTTGGATAAGGTCATTGAGCGTTTGCGCGGTAATAAGCACTTGATTACAATCAGCTACCGTACGCAAAATCGAAAAAATATGGCGCTGCTTTTGATTAGCCTTTTGCAAATCGATAGTTTTTTTACTCACCTCATCTTGCAACTTTCTTTTTTGCCTTGCCTGCTTTTTTAAAAATTGATGGATCACATAATATACAATCGACAACGCTAGCAGTATCACTGCCCAACTAAAGTATGTTTGATGCCAAAACGTTTTCATCGTATCTTTAGCAATCATCTCAAGCGGGATTTTGATACTTGTAATTCCGCGCACATCGCCTACTTCATAGCCATACGCCGTATTATAGCGCTTTGCTACATACGGAAGCACCTCATCTTTTTTGCCATGACATGCGATGCAGTATTGCTGTATCAAAATCGGTGAAGAGTAGAAAAAAAGCTTTTTGCCCTCTTGTTCTATCATCTGCATTCTTGCCGTTGCTTTGGGATGGTTTTTAAAGTACTCAATCGCCTCTAGTTCGTGGTCATCGGCTTTGTTTGTGGGATTTCGGGGACGATCTGAAATGTTTTTGATGCTTGTACCGTCTTTGATGCGCTGTGCGAAGGTATCACTAATAAGAGAAGAAGCGTGAGCGGGCAAAAAGCCCACGGTACTATCAGTTATCTCTAATCCGCTTTGCAAAAACTGCTGATGAAAGATAAAACGCATCGAGATAAAATACTCTTTGAGTGCATCTGCACGCGATTGGGCTCTTTTTTCGATCAAATCTTGCGTTTGCGTGTACAGATAATAAGTCATCGCCATATTCGCAACGATCACGACCCCTGCAACAAACCAAAAAAGTTTTTTAGAAATAATTATTTTTAGCATCGGTACCCGTAACTCTCTTTTTTTATCTATAATATACCACAAATATCACATCCACACAAGCATCATGATACACTGTTTGTTATCGCTTTTGCGCGTAATAAGATGCGTTCAAAAACTTTCTAAACTTT
>JBNJHJ010000044.1:0-10797 GCA_051748365.1 Campylobacterota bacterium | reverse complement strand
CAAAAACGCCCTCAGGCATCATCTTAGGCTGTACCCACTTTCCGCTTTTACAAGAGCAGATTTCGTGCTATTTTGATAACAAAGCACAGCTGATTCACTCCGGAGATGCGATTGTGGATTATTTGCAGTTGCGCTATGCGTGCAGTGCTTCACAAAAAACAAAGGTGCGATACTTTGCTTCGGAAAATCCAAGCGGATTGAAAAAAATTGCACAATTATGGTTAGGAGAACTTTATGACGATTGCATTAGCTAGAAAATATAGACCGACAAGTTTTGATGATCTGGTAGGGCAAGAAAGTGTTGCAAAAACTCTTTCACAAGCTTTAGATCAAGATAGGCTAAGCCATGCGTATCTCTTTTCAGGACTCCGAGGAAGCGGCAAAACATCCACAGCTAGAATCTTTGCCAAAGCGTTGTTGTGTGATGAGGGCGTGAGTGCAAGACCGTGTGAAGTATGCCCGCAGTGCGTGGGGGCAAATGCATCAAAACATATGGATATCGTGGAGATGGATGCTGCTAGTAATAGAAAAATCGATGATATTCGTGAACTCATAGAACATACAAAGTACAAACCCTCTATGGCGCGGTATAAAGTGTTTATCATCGATGAGGTGCATATGCTGACAAAAGAGGCGTTTAACGCGATCCTTAAAACGCTGGAAGAACCGCCTGATTTTGTGAAATTTATCTTAGCAACTACCGATCCTCTTAAGATCCCCGCAACAATATTGAGCCGTTCGCAGCATTTTCGGTTTAAAAAGATTGCGCAGCCGCTGGTACTGGGGCATTTGGAAAATATTTTAAACAAAGAGGGTGTTGCGTTTGAAAAAGAAGCGATCCAAATCATCGCTCGAAGCGGAGCGGGGTCGCTGCGCGATAGTTTGACACTGCTTGATCAAGCGATCGTGTATTCAAGTGCTAATATAACCAAAGAGGTCGTTACAACGATGCTTGGGATTATTGATCCGACGCATCTGCACAATATTTTACAAAAGATTATGCAAAAAGATAGTGATGCGGTGATTGCGTTTATCAAAGAGTTTAACGAGTATGAAACGCAGATGATTTTAGATGAGATGACGATCTTTTTAAAAGAGAAGCTACTCTCACAAGATAGAGAGTTTTCGCCGATGATTATTGAGCGCTTGTTTCGCGTAATTACCCAAAGTAAAGAGTTGCTTAATCTAGGCAGCGATGAAGAGTTTGTCCTTTCGCTCACGCTGTTTAAGATGATAGAAGCCGTGAGTATCAAAGATATCGATTCGATGATTGAAGAGATTGAGATGCATGTGCAGCCAAGTGCGGTGTCAAAGGGTGCAAAGCAAGCGCAAGAGGAGCCGATTACGCAAGTAGCTTCGCCTGATGCTCAACCACAAAATGCGCAAGTACAAGATGTACAAAAAGAGCCAGAAAGCGCTGCATCGGTGCAGTCGCCGCCAAAAGATCGGTTTAAACAGTTGGTAGAAGAGATCTATGACAAAGATTACGAACTTGGAAAGTGTTTTGAAGAAAATATTGAGTTTTTAAATTTTGATGGGCAAACGCTGCAGTGGAGTTCACACGCCCAAGGAGAGTGTAAAGCCCTATTAGGGCAGTTTTATTCCAATATCAAAACCTTTGTTGCAGCGATTTACGGCAGGGAAGTGGTGATCCAAAATATCCCGCCAAAACCTAAAGATGACACAAGTAGCGGCAGCAGTTGCATGGAAAAAAATAGCGCTTTAAGCGATACGCAAGCATCGCAAGAGTTAGATCCAAAGCAGATTGTCAATGAACCGATGGTGCAAAAAGCCGCGCAGCTTTTTAAACCCGAAAAGATAAAGATTCAGTCAAAGATTTAACCCACAAACACTTCATCTAAGATAGTGTTGATATAATCTTTGGGGTTAAATGCGACAAGATCTTCGCTTGTTTCGCCTACGCCGATGTAAAATATCGGCAGTTTCAGTTCGCTTGCTATGGTAAAAAGCGATCCCCCTTTTGCCGTACCGTCGAGTTTGGTGATGATGATGCCGTCAATACCGATGATTTGATCAAACTGTTTTGCTTGATTGATCGATGAGCTTCCCTGCGTACCGTCAAGTATCAAGATCTTTCTATGTGGAGCTCCCTCGTGGGCTTTGTCTGCTACTCTTGCCATCTTTTGCAACTCGTTTGACAGGTTTGCGTGGTTGTGCAATCTTCCCGCAGTATCGATGATGACGTTATCACACCCTTTTGACTTGGCTGAAAGAATTGTATCGTACACCACCGCAGAGGGGTCGTGACCGTGCTTTGTCGATACGATCGGTACCTCGATTTTTTGGGCCCACTTAGTCAGCTGTTCAATCGCAGCGGCGCGGAAGGTGTCTCCGGCGCCTAGCATCACCTGTTTGCCCTCATTTTTATACTTTTGTGCTAATTTTGCGATCGTTGTTGTCTTGCCCGCACCGTTAACGCCGATAATCATCTCTACATAGGGGCTTTGTGCGTGGGTAACATACTCTTTGGGATCATAGATAAATAGTGAAATAAGTGAATTATACAGTTGGATGCGGTTAACGGTTTGGGGTAAGCCGTTGATCACCGTTTCAACCAGTTCATAACTCATATCCGCTTCTAAAAGCAGATCCTCAACGGTATCGATATCAAGTTTTGTCTGCTTTTTGGGTACGACCTCTTTGATCGCTTCGCTTGTTTTGGCCAATCCCTTTTTAAAAAAACTAAACACGCTAACTCTTTATTTGATGTGAGATGTGATCATCTCTTCAGGAGTCGGTCCGATCCAGTGGCTGACATACTCACCGTCTTTAAACAGTGCAAGTGCAGGGATGGAGTTGATCTGAGATAAGCCGATTTTTTTTGCGATAAGTTTTGAAAAAGCAAACTCATCGCTTCCGTTTGAAACAAAGTAGTTCATGCCGTAACTCTCCATAAAATCAAGCAGTTCACTATTTGGTTTATCCTGTTCGACTAAACTAGCGATAACTTTTATTTTATCTTCATACTCGTTTTGAATATTGACAAGATGGGGGATCTCAGCCTTACACGGCTCACACCATGACGCCCAAAAAACAACAAGTGTGTAATCTTTGTCATGACCAAAGTCGATATGAGCAGCGTCTTTGATCGTTAGCTGCTCACCGCGGGGGTCTTGCAGCGTGTATTTGGTAACTTCCGCAGGTGCGTCTTTTTGCACTTTGCTTAGATCATCTTTACTATCGCATCCGCTAAGAAGTAGCAGTGCAGTGGTTAAAGAGGTTAATAAAATTTTCTTCATCGTTTTCCTTTTGGTATAATGGAGTTGCAATTAAAATGTAATTGTATAACAAAGTAGATAAGAGTTAGTTTTGGATAAAAAAAAGATATTTCGTTTAAGTTCTATACAGAGGTTACAAAAAGCGCAGTATAAGCCGGGGTTAAGTAAAAAAGTAGCCCAAAAACTTCAAAAGATCATAGTGCAAAAAAGAGCAAAAACGGTGCTTTTTTATCTGCCTTTGGCTTTTGAGCCTAATTTAGTAACACTTATGAACAGACTACGAAAAAACAGGGTGATATTGGTGCCTTTTATGCAAGGTGTTAGTTTTAAAACGGTACAATATAGGTTACCGTTAGAGAAAAAACGGTTTGGAATAAAAGAGCCCAGAGATTCAAATAAATATAATAAAAAAATTGATATTGCCGTAGTTCCGGTAGTTGGAGTAGACGGCAGTTTTAAAAGAGTAGGTTTTGGTAAGGGGATGTATGATAGGTTTTTTGATAACCTCTCTTACAGACCCTACACGGTATTTGTACAAACTAAAGATTGCATCACAAGGGGTAAGATAACTGACTTTTATGATATCAAAGCCGACCTTTTTATAACTGCAAACAATAGTTATTTAGAAGGATTTAAAAGTGTTTATAGAGATAGCTACGGTGGGGGTAGTGGCAGGAGTAAGTGCCGCTGCAAGCCACTTTATAACAAAAAACAATGAACGATCAAAACATGATATTTATGAAGCAAACGCAAGAGCTAAAGCAAAGGTAATAGAGCATGAAGCAACGCTTTTGCTTAAAGATGCTAAGTATAAGTTAAAAGAGAAAGAGGTAGAGCTTAAGCAGGATTATGATAGCGAACTGTTACGGCTCAAAGATGAGTTTGGGCGCAAAAAATCGCGTTTGGAAAAGGAAAAAAACGCTATCGGACAGCGTTTAAAAGATGCCGAGTATGAAAAAAGTACGGCACTGAAAGAGACTAAAAAGGTCAAAGCCTTAACCGGTGAGTTGGAAAATTTAAAGCAACAGTATGAACAAAAGGTGAATGAGTGTATAGACGTGCTGCAAAATCACACGAGTTTAACGCAAGATGAGATCGAAGCGCAGCTGCGCAACAAAATAGAGCAAAATTATAAAACCTACACGGCACAACTTGTGCGAAAATATGAGAAAAAAGCGCAGCAAGAAGCACAAAAGCATGCAAACTATATCTTAGCGCAAGCCACCTCAAGATATGCAGGAGAGTTTGCCGCAGAGCGATTGATCAATGTCGTGACCCTGCCAAATGATGAACTCAAAGGAAGAATCATCGGAAAAGAGGGGCGTAATATCAAAACTCTTGAGATGCTCCTTGGTGTAGATATTATTATCGATGATACGCCCGGAGTGGTGATATTAAGCAGCTTTAATCTCTACAGACGTGCCGTTGCGACAAAAACGCTCCAGTTGCTGCTTGAAGATGGGCGGATCCAACCTGCACGGATAGAGGAGATCCATAAAAAAGTCTCGTCAGAGTTTGAGGAAAAGATCTTTCAAGAGGGTGAAGATATCGTGCTTGATCTTGGAATCGGGTCGATGCATAAAGAGCTTATCAAGCTCATAGGAAAACTCAAATACCGCGCAAGTTACGGGCAAAACGCGCTTGGGCATTCACTGGAAGTGGCACATTTAGCGGGGATTATGGCTGCTGAGATGGGCGGTGATGAGGTCAAAGCAAAGCGTGCGGGCTTGCTGCATGATATCGGCAAGGCGCTGACGCATGATTATGAAGGCACGCATGTAGATTTGGGTGCTGAAGTGTGTAACCGCTATGGTGAAGATGATGTTGTTATCAATGCAATCTTTGCCCACCACGGTCATGAAGAAGCAACTAGCATCGAAAGCTTTGCCGTCTGTAGTGCCGACGCACTCAGTGCCGCGCGCCCGGGAGCTAGACGAGAAGTGCTTGAGAGCTTTTTAAAACGGGTCAAAGAGATTGAAAATATCGCACTTGCAAAAGAGGGTGTGATCCAATCGTATGCCATTGACGGGGGTAGAGAGTTGCGTGTTTTTGCTAATGCGGTATTAGTTGATGATAATCAATCAGCACTGCTTGCAAAAGAGATCTCTAGCGAGATTGAAAGTGCCGTGCAGTACCCCGGAGAAATTAAAGTAACGGTGATCCGTGAAACGCGTGCGATCGATTACGCAAAATAAACTCTTTTGCTAATTTTGTCGATATATAGGTAACAAAACACAAGGATGTGAGATGAAAATACCAAACAGTATTACAAGTATGAACCTATCGATGAAGCAAGCGCAGTTTCAAACTTATCAAAAAGATGAAAAAACGGGAGCGCAGAGTTTGATGAATGTCAGCTACACCGAGTTTAGTTTTGAGATAAAGGGCAATTTTGAAAAAAACTCCCTTGCACAGCTTGATATCTTTGACCTTGCAAACAAAATGAGCAATCTCAAATCAAACCTCAGTAGCGAAGATTTGCAATCTATCGGGTATAGCGGGAAGCCTATTAAGGATCTTAGTCAAGATGAAGCTGCCTCACTTGTGAGTGAAGACGGGTTTTTCGGTATCGCACAAACCTCAAACAGAGTGGCTGATTTTGTTTTAAGCGGAGCCGGCGATGATATCGAAAAACTGCGTGCAGGGCGCGAGGGAATACTGCAAGGCTTTAAAGAAGCAGAGCAGATTTGGGGAGAGAAACTTCCCGATATCAGTTATGATACCTTGAGCAAAACACTTGAAAAGATCGATCAAAAGATAGAGGGGCTTGGATATAACGTTCTTGATACAACCTCTTAATTTTTATAATTGTCAATGAGTAGTGTTTTTTTCTCCATTGGCGGTATATACCTTTTTATTGCTCTTGGCTTTTGGGCTAAGAGCAGTTTTAGGGACAAGATCGATGATACAACTATTACGATTATCAATGTCTACTTTTTACAGGTTTTTTTAACCTTTTGGGGGCTTTTGATAAAGCCGATCGATATCTCTTTGCTCTATGCTCCCTCTATCTATCTTCTTATCACGGTTTTTGTGTGGATTTTTGCAGCCGTTGTTGCCAAAAAGATATTTTATGAACAAAAAGAGTACTCTATCGCAAGTGTTGCAGCACTGATTGGCAATACCGGAAATTTGGGTATTCCGCTGTGTATTGCTATCTTTGGCGCTGAATCTATCCCCTATACGACCGTGATCAATTTAGCCAATATCTTGATTGTGTACACTATCGGCGTATTTCACTATTCAAGAGGTAGTTTTGATACAAAAACCTCTTTGCTAAATATCCTCAAACTGCCTATTTTGTGGGCAGCGTCGGTAGCTATTGTACTAAGTATTTTAGAGTTTAGACCCCATGAAGCGATCTTAAATACGCTGATGATGGGAGCGTATGCATCGATGACGATGCAGCTGTTTTTGTTTGGGATCTATCTGCATGGTGCGCGTATAAAAGCGATGAGTAAGAGGCTGCTAGTGTGGGTGATGGGGTTAAAGTTTTTTTTGATTCCTCTTTTGACACTGTCGGTTTTACTGCCTTTGTCTATTGATCCTATGATAAAAGGGATATTATTTATTGAGTTACTGATGCCCCTAGCGGTTGCAAATGTTAATATCGCATCTTTGTATGATTGCCGGCCAAAAACCGTGGCGGTGTTGACATTTTTTACCTCGTTTAGCTTTTTGTTTGTGATTTTTGGCGGGATTTGGGTTATAAACTATTTGCAGTGGTACTAAGACTATCTTTTAAAACTTTTCTTTTATCTTTAAATAGATCAGGTAAAACAGTAAACTCCCCATTGCCAAAGGAATAATCCCCATTATTCGCTCAATGCCCTCAAAAGTATGGAATGAGTTTTCAAATCGTGTGGGGACCGCTCCTATGAAAATGATGAGGTAACTAAGATAAAAAAGCAGTAGTGAAAAAACTACAACCATGAGATTTGCTAACCATTTTTTTTGTGTATCGTTCATCACTCTTTTCCTATATGTACGGCAAGCCAAAGTGCATCACTACTTGTTTGCACTACACGGTGTTTTGAAAATTTCTTTATATGCAAGCTGTCGCCTTGTTGCAGCTGTAGAGTTTGGTGTTGCAACTCAAGCGTTGCACTGCCTCTAAGCAGCACAACCCATTCATCGTGGCTTTGATTGTACCAATTGCCGTTTTGAAACTCGTTTGATTGTATCTTTTGGATCTTTACGTGTGGGGTTTGCAAAAGCGTATCAAACCGCTCTACGCCTTTATTGATACGCTCTGCGGTAAATATATTTTCAAGCTGCATCTATAAAGCCTTTTGTAAAAATGCATTAAAACTATTGGCAAAGGCTTGGGCGTCTTTTTGTGTATAAGGCGGCGGTCCTTTGGTGAGTTCTCCGCTTTCCCTGATCTGCTCCATCAAATTTCGCACCGCTAGGTATTGCTTGATATTTTCTTTGCTATACAGTTCGCCTCTATGGTCGATTGCATGGGCATCTTTGCTGATCACTCTATCAGCTAGGGGGATATCTGCGGTGATGACAAGGTCATCTTTATCTAAAAGCTCCACAATCTTGTGATCGGCTTCATCGGCACCTGCATCGACGATCATATACTCAATATGTTCACTTTTGCCGATAGAGATCTTTTTATTGGCGATGACAACGGTATGGATCGCTTTTTTTTGAATCGCTTTGTAGACGATGGGTTTGAGCAGATTGACAAACGCATCCCCGTCGATAAAAAGTTTCATACTATCTCTTTGACTCTACCTACTTGATTATCCTCTAACCGCACCTTGATACCGTGTGGATGAGAGGGGGAGTTGGTAAGAATATCTTTGACCACTCCATAGGTCAACCGACCGCTTCTTTGATCTTTTTTCAGTACAATGGCAACTTTTAAGCCGCTTTTGATACTGCTTCTTTTTTTGGGATCCATTAACTCTCCTTTTTATAATCAAGTATCTTTTTCACTGTCGCAATCGCGCAAAAAAAGATCGCATCAAAAACGGGATTGAGCTTGACGACCCCATCATCAAAGTTTTCAAAAGCGTGCACGACAAACCCGTCTAAGCTTGCATCATTGGGCTCAAAATCAAACTCAATGGGCGCAAGCGTTCGTACAAGATTAAAAGCTTTTTTGTATCTTTTTTTCTCACTTTGAGGGGGTAAAAAATTGCCCCTTTTGCTTTCACTAACACGCTCTTGCATCAAAAGTTCAAGCTTGTCTTGAAAGATCACTTTGTCCCAATAGATATAGCCACGACCGTAACTCATTTCGCACCGATTTGATAGCAGCGGATGCACGTCTCGTTCACGAACGGTTTCAAGAAGTTGTAAAAACAAGCCTTTGCCGCCGATTTTGTCCGCGTGTTGGTGCAAAAGGGTACTAAAATACTCTTTTTGCTCTTTGGTTAAATTGTTAAAATCACACATATATTTCCTTTGAAGCTATTATACCAAAACAACTTTCTACCGCGGCGGTGATTTGATATAATGTGGCAACACAGTGCAAAAAGGGGTGCCATGGCTTTTCATTTTGATACGACCTATACACGGTTGGGGGAGGGGTTTTACTCTTTTGTGACGCCAAGGCCGGTAAAAAACCCTCAAATATTGCTGTTAAATACAGATCTTATGCAAAAACTGGGTATCAAAGAAAGTGCAGATCTTGTAGGGTATTTTAGCGCTCAAAAGCTGCTTGAAAAACCGTTGGCTATGGCGTATGCGGGGCATCAGTTTGGGTATTTTACGATGCTAGGTGATGGCAGAGCAGCGTTGCTTGGAGAACACCTTACAAGCAAAGATGAAAGATATGACATTGCCTTAAAGGGTTTGGGTATCACTCCCTACTCAAGAGGCGGAGACGGTAAAGCAACCGTGTCATCGATGTTGCGAGAGTATCTTTTTTGTAGTAGTTTGCATACTCTTGGGATCAAAAGTTCGCAAGCCTTAGCCGTCGTTTTAACTAATAAAAAAGTATATAGAGAAAAATCAGAACCCGGGGCACTGCTAGTACGCGTGATGCAAAGTCATGTACGAATAGGCACGTTTGAATATGCAAGCAATTATTTGAATGATAAAGAGTTACAACGCTTAAGCGATTATGTGATTGCACGTCACTACAGCTATGTTTTGGATAAAAGCGGTAATAAATATCTATACTTTTTTGAAGCGGTGATGGAAAATTTGATCGATATGGTGGTAAATTGGCTGCGAGTAGGGTTTGTGCACGGGGTGATGAACACTGATAATATGTCTATAACGGGCGAAACATTTGATTACGGACCGTGTGCGTTTATGAACTTTTATGATTTACAAGCTACGTTTAGCTCTATCGATAGAGGCAGCAGGTACAGCTTTGGCAATCAAAAAGGGATACTTCACTGGAATTTAGCACGCTTTGCACAAACTTTGCTGCCCCTTGTAGGTGCAGATCAGATGCAAGCTGTAGAGACTATGAATGAAATTTTAAAAGATTTTGAAAACAGATTTGATGCAAAGTTTTATGCCATGATGCATGAAAAACTAGGGATTGCGCCATATCATAGGGATGATGCGTTAGTTGATGAACTATTAGAGTGGCTGCAAACTTCAAAAGCCGATTATACCAATACCTTTTTAGCCCTAATAGATGAATATGAAGATAGTGTATATAAAGATACAGAGTTTGTCGCTTTTAAACAAAAGCTTGCAAAGATAGGTCTTGATAAAACGCTGATGAAACGAAACAATCCCTACTTTATCCCAAGAAACTACCTTGTTGAAGAAGCTATCGATGAGTATGATAAAAAAGGATCGTTAGAAAAGATCAAAAAGTTGCTAGCAGTGATGGAAAATCCCTATAAAGACAACATAGCTTATAAAGATTATCAAAAACCGCCATCAAACGAGTTTGATAAAGAGTATACGACCTTTTGCAATACCTGATTTAAAGTTTTAAGCCTTATCTTTAGGTATAATTTCAAAAAAATTTTGCACTAGGATTATTCATGGCAAAAAATGTTTATGACCCAAAAGAGGTAGAACAAAGCTACTACAAGATTTGGGAAGATAGAGGATATTTTGAAATTGATGGAAACAAAAGCATCCAAAAGCAAGGCAAAAACTTTGCACTGATGATGCCGCCACCTAATGTAACGGGAAGTTTGCACATCGGGCACGCGCTTACCTTTACGCTTCAAGATATCATCACTAGATATAAAAGAATGGACGGGTATAAAACCCTATGGCAACCAGGAACCGACCATGCGGGGATCGCTACGCAAAACGTTGTTGAAAAGCAGCTGCTTGCTGAAGGTACTACCAAAGAGGAACTTGGTCGTGAAAAGTTTCTAGAGCGAGTTTGGAAGTGGAAAGAGTTTAGCGGCGGAACGATCGTGCATCAGATGCGAAAACTAGGCGTATCTCCTGCGTGGAGTAGAGAGCGATTTACCATGGATGATGGGCTTAAAGAAGCGGTAAAAGAAGCGTTTGTACACCTTTACAATGAAGGGATGATCGTTCAAAATAACTACATGGTCAACTGGTGTACGCATGACGGAGCACTTAGCGACATCGAAGTAGAACACGATGAGATAAA
>JBNJHJ010000043.1:0-10846 GCA_051748365.1 Campylobacterota bacterium | reverse complement strand
GTGTTTTGCGAACCCATCGGTCACAAGCAGCAAGATGGGGATTATATCCTCTCATGGCAACCCATGCCTATGAGTGAGTTAGCACTCAAACGCTCACGCCAAATGGCACAAAAGGTCACCGACGGCTTGGGAGGTCGTGGGATTTACGGGGTAGAACTGTTCATCAAAGGCGATGACGTGTACTTTAGCGAAGTAAGCCCCAGACCTCATGATACGGGGATGGTGACGCTGATTACGCAAAGTCAAAGCGAATTTGCACTGCATCTACGTGCCGTACTTGGCTTGCCGCTTGATTTTATCTTTCACGGCAGCGGTGCAAGCGGAGCGTACAAAGCCAAAAACCAAAGCAACAACCCTCTTTTAGAGGTTCCAAGTGCGGCATTTAGCCAAAACAGTTACGTGCGTATCTTTGGAAAACCTCACTCCCATGAGGGGCGAAGGATGGCGGTATCACTGGTTTTAGATGAAGTAACAAAAGCAAAAGCAAAAGCTTTGCAAATCATTTCACAAATGGATGATAGATAATGTTTGAGATCGGTGCAAAGCTAGAAGAAGATAACTTAGAGATTCAAGGGTCTAAAAAAAGTAAAAAACAAAAACAAAAGCCCCCCAAAAGCAGCAGCGAAATTTTGCCCCAAAAGCAGCATCAACTCGTCTTTACCTTTGAGCGCAAAAACGGCAAACCCGTGACGCGCGTGGGGAGGTTTTATCTATCCGATAAAGACAAAAAGCAACTGCTAAAACTGCTAAAAACAAAGCTTGCATGCGGCGGCAAGATCGCTGATGAGTGGATCGAATTGCAAGGCGACAACAAAGAAAAGGTCAAAGAGACACTTACGCAAAAGGGATGGAAATTTCGATGAAGCCAAAGCGTAAGACCATAGTAGCATTGATAGTCTTTAACCTACTAATGGTCTATGGCTTTAGCGGATTTATACTTGCGCCGTATCTTCTTAACAAATACGGCACGACATTTTTACAAAAGAACTACGGTGTCGATACGACTGTAGAAGATATCTCTATCAATCCTTTTACCTTCTCTATCTCTTTGCAAAATTTGCAGATGCGGCACAAAACAGAACCGCTTCTGTCGGTAAATAGTTTTACTCTTAATATCGATCCATTGCACCTTTTGATGCAAGATCTCTCTATCAAAACCGTCTTTGTCGATACCTTACAAACGCATCTGACGATCGAAAAAGACGGCTCTTTGAATCTGCTCAATATTTTTACAAACAATACACAAAAAAAGGATACACAAAACACCGCAAGCTTTCCTTTTACTATCAGCCTTCAAAGCTTTACGCTACAAAACAGTTCCCTAACGCTGCACAATCAAAAAGCTGCTACCCCTTACACCGTTGCTATAGGACCGCTAAGTCATACCTTTAAAGATTTAAGCACGCAATTAGGCAGTGATTCTATGCACCGTTCGCAGTTTGATTTTAGGGACTTAGGCTTAGCGACCGTTGATGCAACTGTCGGGCTCAAGCCCTTTTTTGTCAATGCAAAGATACTACACAACGGGTTGCAGCTTCCTAGCCTCAATGATTTTACGGTTCCTTTTGATATAGATTTTGATGCGGGATCGCTTGCATATGAGATGGAGTTTTCGCTTACCCAAAGCCAAGGATTGCAATTTGACCTCTCACGCTTTGTCGCATCACTTTCCTCACTACACGCAAACTATGCAAAAAACCCTCTAGCAAGACTGCAAGAGGGTATAATAGAGGTTAAGGATTTAAATGTTTTACTTGATGATAAACAGATACCTTATAGTGCGCAATTTGCTAATATTACGCTCAATGAAGCATCGTTTTTTGATAGTTTTGTCGCAGATACAATGCATAATTTTGCGCGTCTTTCGCTTGAGCTCAACGATCTTTCTTCTACCGATGATTTTGGTTATAAACTCTTTGTCGATCAAAACAAAGATGCAAACCTACGCGCAAAGGGTACATTGAATCTTCAAAACAAAAAAACCGATACCTTATTGCAGTTGCAAAATATCGCGCTAAAGCCCTATAACCCCTACCTCAAAACGCACGGCTTTGCACTTGATGGGTCTTTGAGTGATCTTACCGGGCATCTTATGCTTAGATGGGATCAAACACTTGATCTGAACACTTCCACATCTGCTACGTTTGATAACTTGCAACTTTTTGAACTCAAGCAAGATAGCGGTGCGCTTTTTGATATGCAGGCTTTAGAAATTGCACTTAAAAATCTACGCATACACAGTGATAGTAATACCACAGACGTTAAAGCCCATACCGTTGATGCCAACGCTTCAGGGGTGCAGGTGCATGAAAATAGGATAGAAAATCAAACGTTTGCCTTTGAAAAGATGCAATTGCACGCAGATGATTTTGCACTTGATCAAAACTTTTGGCATACACTCTCTTTGTGGATGCCAAACAAACAGCAACTTGAGATAAGCGGGGATGCAAACTTGCAACAAAAAGCGTTTACTCATGATATCACGATACAAAACCTCCTGCTAGCACCGTTTAATCCCTATCTTGACAACTATGTAAACATAGCTTTACAAAACGGTAAAGCAAATCTCAAGCTACTTGTCAATACGCAGTTACAAGATAAAAAAATAGGCTTAAACACGCACCTTAGTGGAGATTTTAGTGATATAGAAGTTGTCAACAAACAAGATCAAAAGCTTGTCGATATAAAGACAATTACTTTACAAGATATTGATTATGAGCTAAGCAAAAATAGCTTCAGCGCGCAATTGATCGCTTTAGACGGTATTGATGCGGTGTTTGACAATACAGGTGAGCAAACCAATTTTGCCAACCTCATTGTAGAAAGCAAGGGTACACAAGGGACAAAAGAGAGCTCGCAGCCGATGCAGCTTGCTATTGAAAATATCACGCTTGCAAACTCTGCAGTGACATTGCATGATAAAAACAGTTTTACTCTCACCGATATTACGCTGCGCGCGACTCCGATAAAAACAGGTGCTCGCAGCGACATTACACTCTCATCTGCCCTTGATAACGGTGCACGCTTGCATGTAGATGGCAAAGTAGATCCATATGATTTCAAAAAGTATACGCAGCTAGAGGCAAAATTAGAGGGGCTTGATCTGCGCACGCTTTCTATCTATGCCGCAGATGCCATAGGCAGACAGATCCATGGAGGAAGACTGAGCAACACCATCGATGCAAAGATACAAAACAGTGTCTTAGATTCAAACCATCAAGTACATATCCATAACCTAGAAGTAAGCGATCACCTCAGTGACAGCAACGCTTCAAGACTGCCTATCAATTTAGCCATTGCCCTACTGCAAGATAGAGATAAACAGATAGCGCTTGATATTGATATTGACAATAATATAGAGGATCCCGATTTTAAAGTAAGCAATATTATCCTCAGCGTTTTAAAAAACGTTATTGTCAAAACCGCCTCGTCGCCGTTTTCGCTTCTAGGGTCTCTTGTAGGACTTTCTCAAGATGAATTATCTCATGCTACATTTGAAAAGGGGCAGACAACACTGGGTGCAAAAGAGTTAGTCACTCTTGATGCGATCAAAAAGATTCTTACGCAAAGACCTGAACTTTCTTTGCGTATCTGTTCAAGCTACGATCTACAAAAAGATACGCAAGCGCTCAAAGAGCAAAAACTGCAACAACTCTTGCAAGATGCAAGTTTACAAAAGATCGCGGCATCGCTGCAGATACAAAGCACTCAACAGTTGCGCCAAGAGGTTTTAGATGCCCTAACAATTAGCGATGAGCAGCTGCAAGCAGTTGCAAAAGGGCGTAGTGATTATATCTACACCTACCTGCTGCAAAGCGGCATAGACGCAGATAGGTTGCAGCGCTGCAAAGAGGTAGCAAACGATGCAACTGCCGTAACGTTTACAATCGATACGCAGTAAAAGAGGCTACACCCTCTCAAGCGGCGGACTAAAGTGATACCCCTGTGCATAATCCACACCCAGTTCTTTGAGCTTGTGTAAGATCGTTTCATCCTCTACAAACTCCGCAACGGTTTGGATATGCATCTGCTTTGCAAAGTTGACAATCACCGAGACCACTACTTCCGATTCACGACTTGTTGCGATATTTTTGATCAAAGACCCGTCTATCTTGATAAAGTCGGCTTTGAGCTTGAGCAGATACTCAAAATTACTATACCCCGTTCCAAAATCATCGATAGCTATTTTGCATCCTTTGGCTTTGACGCTATCAATAAAATCTAGCACCTCTTGATAACTCTCAATCGATTCACTCTCAACAATCTCAAAAACAACACGGTGCGCAAGAGCTGCATACTCTTGAAGCATCTGCATAATATGCCCGCGTATCTGAGGGCTTATCATATCTTCTGCGGTGAGATTGAGAGAAAAATCACACTCTTTATCCGCAAAAGTTTCAAAACTTTTTTGCAGCATTATCTTTGTAATTGCGGGATACTGTTTTGTCTGTTTTGCCACATCCAAAAAGAAAAAGGGACTGATCACTTTGGCATCGTCATCGATCATCCGCACCAAACACTCATATTTTTTCTCCTCTTTGCTTATCCCCACGATAGGTTGAAAATAGGGAACTATCCGATCTTGCGCGATTGCGTTTTTTAACTTTTTGGTCCATTTGATATTGCTTTCATACACAGCATTAAGATCGATCTCATCGGTATATACGACAAAGGGGCGCTTTTGCTTTTTGCACACTTTAAGTGCCATATCTGCAGTCAAAAGAACTTTGTCGCTTTGTTCGTAACTGATCCCGCAGCTAACATTAAGATCCACCTCTTTATCACCCCCTTGGATGCTTTTATCCTCCAGCCTTTCCAAAAGCTTTGCCGTTTCTTCAATAAAGCCATCCTTTGCAAGCGGATCAACGATAACAAATTCATCGCTGTTTGGACGATAAAGCGACACATTGTCGGTGTAGGTTATCTCAGCAAGTTTCTTGAGATTTTTGGCAAACTCCACAAGCACGGTATCACCGAATCGATGCCCGTAAAAGTCATTGATCTGTGAAAACCGATCGATATTGATAACCGCAGCGGCAACATCACCAAACTCTACGATATCACTTTGCAGTTTGCTTCTACTTTTAAGTCCCGTCATCTCATCAAAATCAGCGATCTTTTGCAGTTTTTCCGTTTTTTCTTTCAGCTCGGTAATATCACGGCGCACCGATACATATCCGTCAATCTCTCCTTCATTGTTAAACACCGGACTTACTACAGAATCCGCCCAGTAATAGCCGCCGCCTTTTTTTAAGTTCTTGATCTCACCGGTCCAGACTTTGCCGGCTTTGATCGTATCCCACAGGTCTTTAAAAACGCTTGCGGGCATATCGGGATGGCGTATGATGTTGTGCGATTTTCCCCTTACCTCATCAAAACTATACTCACTAATACGCAAAAATTCCTCATTTGCATGTTCAATCCTGCCGTATTTATCCGTAGCGCTAACGATATTTGCTCTATCAACCGATTCACGGTAACTTTTTAACTGCGCATACTCTTTGGCAAACTCGGCAAAGATATCGTTAAAATCATCAATAATCACCCCGATCTCATCATCGTACTTATTGGGAATTTTTCGGTAATTGCTCTGCTTTAGCGACAAAATAGCATCACGAAGCTCTATTAATCTATCTACAACAAGATGTTTGGAGATATACCACGAAATGGCAAAGGAGATCAAAATCAAAACCCCTCCTGTGATAAGCAGCTGCACAATCACACTGTTTTTTTGCTCCTTGACAAAGCTTTTATCCACTAAACTTATCGCATACAGTGGCTCGTTGCCCTCATAAGCTTTTGTTTTGACCACCTCATAAGAGTTGCGATCAATACCTTCTATATCAGCAAGTGCAACGGTTTTATCTGCGTACTGCAAATATATATCATTAATAAAATTTTTTGCGAGATACTGCAGATCGTTTTTGCCAAAGTGGTGAACGAGTACGATGTAACCTACATCCTTGCCCAAACTCTCTATCTGTGTCGAAGCACGAAAATCATAGCCGCTTTTATCGACTGCTTGCGTATAAAACTCGCTGTTCTTTGCAGCTATCTCTCCATCAAGTGAGACAAAATACGCGCGCCCCTCTTTCCATGTCACGTAGCCGCTGTCTTCTTTGCCAAGCTGCGCAACAAGCATCCCGCTTTTGTCATAGACCTCAATAGAAGCACCCTGCGTATCGACCCGGGGTTTAAGATACTCTAGCAGCTGCTTTTTCTCCGCATCAAAGACAATAGCTTGATAGGTTTTTTTATCTTCATAATTAGAGATCAGATTCAAAGAAGCACGGATTGATTCATCCGCTGCGATCTCCTCTACGCTTTTTTCTAAATCCCTTTTGATATTTTCGATATGGTTATGGATCTTTTGTACATCATGGGAAACATCAAGCTTTGTTTTGTTGGCAAAGACTTGATCAAGACTTGATAGATAGGTATACCCTCCAAAAAAGAGCACTATCAATAAAATAATGGTTGTTTGAATAAAAAGTTTTGTTCGAATACTCACACTCATACCTTAAAAAATGGGTTCAATCTCATCTACATTGTCTTTTGTGACCATAGTCGAATCGATCACTCTATCTTTTTGTACCTCTTTGCCTCTAATAATATCCACAATCGCCTCTATACCCTCTTTGGATGCAGTAGGATAGGTAAAGCTAGCCGTTTGTACTCCCGCTTTTATCGCCTTTTGAGCTGATTGGATATAATCGATACCTACCATTGGCTTTTGCAAACTATCGCCATAGCGCTGCATGACCTCTCTAGCACCCTCTAGCATACTGTCGCTGTGTGAATAGATGCCGTCAAATGCTATCTGCTTTTGATAGAGCTGTTCCATCACTTTGATCGTATCATTGCGCAAAAAGTTCCCGCGTCTTTTGATGATCTTGATATCTTCATACTGTGAAGCAACCTCTTCAAAGCCATCTTCACGGTCGCGTGTAGGAGTTGCTCCATCAATACCTTGCAGCATCAAAACAGTCCCTTTATAATCCATCTTTTTTAAAAGTAATCGCGCAGCTTGCTTCCCTATTTGATAATTATTTGGGGCAATGTAGGTTGTATAGTTATCCGAATCCACTCCGCGGCTAAGTAAGATCACTTTGATATCTTTTTCAAGTGCTTTTTGCAGCACCATAGAGGAGAGTTTAGGATCGATGGGACTGGTGATGATAAAATCATACGCCCTATCGATACACTGTTCGATATAATAGATCTGTTTAGCCACTTTTGCATCGGCATCTCTAATATCAAGGTCTAAAAAATCATACTTTAGTGCCTCTACAATCGCTTGATCAACCTGTGCTTTGCGCCAATCGTTGCCTAGCGTATCTTGAATAAAAGCGATCTTATATGTTTGTGCCGTTGCCACCGCTGCTAAAACGCTTAGTAGTACGATAAATCTCCCCATCGATATCCCCTTTAAACTTTAGGGCATCTTTTAAAAAACCCTTTATACATAAAGCTTTATTATAACATCATCTAAGCCGTTTTTGCCCTTACTACATATCGGTGTTGCAAAAACAGTACCCCAAAGGCTAAAAACGCAACACCCGCTTCAAATAAAAATAGGTAGGGGCCATACACGATTCCCGCAGCGATCGATCCCACAAAAGCCCCCAATCCAAAGGCTATGCCTAAGAAAAACTGTTGCGCTAACTTTTTGTCTTTGTACAAAATATACACATAGCTAATCGCAGCAGTGTGGTACAGCGCAAAGCTAAAGGCATGAATTGCCTGGGTAGCAAAAACCACGCTTGTACTATCGGGGTACAGATAGAGTAAAAACCAGCGAAGGGAAGTAAGCCCTACCGTGATCTTGAGTAGCATAAGCAGGTTTTTTTGCAGCAGCGGTCCTTGAAAATAAAGCATCGCAATCTCACACAACACTCCAAACGCCCACATAAAACTAATGATCTGCATACTCAGCCCCATATCAAGCTCATAGATAGTAAAAAACTGATAAAACCCGCCAAAACTCATCTGCATCAAAAACGCACTCACCCAAAAGGGCCAATACGTCAGTAGCGAAAACTCACCGCTTTGGGCTTTGGGCGTTTTTTGCTCAACGGATTGCGTGTTGATAATAAGCATCCCAAACACCATCGTAAAAAACGCCATAGCACTAATATACGCAATCGCTTGAGGCGCACTTTGTAAGTAGCTGCCCAAAAAAAGCGCAATCAGCATAAACCCGATAGACCCGTACAGCCGCACCTTGCCGTAGCGCTCCTTGCTCACAACCTCTAGCGCTACCGTTTCTACATAGGGCAGCGAGATAGAAAGCGTGATCCCAAAAAGCAGATGCGAAATCAAAAACAGATAAAAGTTATCGATGGTGATAAAAAAAGACAGCGTCGATAAAAACGCCGTAAGCAGTGAAAGATTAAAGATCGTAGGGGTCAGTTCAAACCACCGACGAAAGAAAAAGGGAACCAAAAAGCGCATCAAAGGCGCTGAAGCAAATAAAACCCCCACTTCAAAGGGGCTATATCCTACCATCTTGGAAACTTGGGGCATAAAGATCACATACACCCCGATAATCGCAAAATAAAAAAAGTAAAATGCGCCTAGATAAAAAACCACGGCTACCGGACACTCCACTGAAGGCTTTGTCCCGCAAACATCGGTACGACACCGCTGTAATCACTCGGTACGACAAAAGGCTTTTTCTCGAGTGTAACCGTCTTTTCAAGCGCTTTGATACCGTAAATCTTTTGGGCGTTGTCACTGACAAAGGCTTGTAAATTTTCTAACTTGCCGTGGGCTTCAAAAAGCTGCGCTAGTGCCGCCAATGCCACAGGAGCTGTAAAAACGCCCGCTGCACACCCGCATGATTCTTTTTTATCTCTTGGATGCGGAGCCGAATCGCTGCCAAACATCACTTTTGGATGTGCATTGAGTGCTAAATCTAAAAGCGCCTCTCTATCGGCCGGCTTTTTAGCGATAGGTTTGCAAAAAAGATGGGGCTGTAGCATCCCTCCCGCTACATCATCAAGCGTGATATAGAGGTGGTGTAGGGTAATGGTAGCGTAGAGGTTGTCATATTTGCGCACCGTATCGGCTGCTTCTTTGGTCGTGATATGTTCCATGATGATGGTAAGCTTTGGAAAGTTTTGCGCTAAGCTTTCATAGATGCTCATAAACTCCGCTTCGCGCTGCATTACAAAACCATCGGTTTCGCCGTGGATACAAAGGGGGATGCCAAGTTCGCTCATCGCTTCAAGCGTAGGAGAGAGCGTATCGATATCAAACCCGCTTACGCCGTCATCACTGTTGGTTGTGATACCTGCGGGATACAGCTTGATCGCCGTGATCTCATCTTTGACGCTTTGCAAAAAGGCTTTGTCGTAACTCTCTTTAAAAAATAGCGTCATATAGGGAGTAAAATCTTTTGTATTGCGTAAAATCTGCTCTTTATAACGTAGAAGTGCTTCCTTTGTCGTAACGGGCGGTACGGTGTTTGGCATGATGATACCGCCGGCAAAATCGTTGCTACAAGGAGCGATACGCGCAAGCATATCCTCTTGGCGTAAGTGTAGGTGCATATCAAGCGGGGAGTGAAGCGTCAAAGTCATAAAACAATCCTTACTTTTTTTATGCAATTTTACCTAAAAACAGGTTACTCTTGATTATCTTTGCTTATATAGGGTTTAAATAAATCTTATCTGAAGGTTTAAATCCAAAAATAAGCGGTTTGTAAATCATCGTATTGTCTGTAGTATTACACTATTTCGGTTTATATAGTATTGATTTTATTTCGCAAAACAGTAACAAAATTTAACTTTTTACACCTATTTCACACTATTGTGTTAAAATTATTTTTTTATAAACTTATGGAGTTATTAGATGCAAACATATGGGGATATTAGCTGGAATGCTATCTACAGTATCGGCAATGAGGGGATCGATGATCAGCACGCACAAATCTTTGCACTGGCAAATAATGTTTTACGGTTTCCAAACGACACCGATAGAGTACACAAAGCGATCAAAAAGGTTGTTGATTATACCCAAGAACATTTTAAAAGCGAAGAGGAGTATATGGAGTTTGCGGGGTATCCGTATCTTGTACAGCACAAGCAGTTGCACAAAAACCTCATCAAAGATTTGCATACGTTTTTAAAACAGTTGCCGGGTTTGAGTAATGAAGAGGCGATAGAGGGGTTGCAAAAGTTTTTGCTTGATAGGATTGTCACCCATATCATTATCGAAGATAAAAAGGTGCAGCACAATCGTGCCGACAGATCACGCCTACGCGAACTGTTTCAGTGGAAAAACAGTTACAAAATCGGGCAAGAGATGATCGATGAGGAGCACAAACGGCTTTTTGCCATTGCGGCAAAGGCGCTCAATTACCATCAAAACGGACATGCAAAATCGTTTGCAAAGCAGACGGTCAAAGAACTGCATGATTATATGTATGAACATTTTGAGCATGAAGAGGGATATATGCAAGAGATCGGCTTTGATGAGCTAGAGTACCACAAAAAACTGCACAAAAAGATCATGCAGCAGTTGGGGATTTTTTTGCAAGAGGTGCCCACGATGGATCGCGAATCTTTTGAGCGCAAACTGATCGAGTATATCGATATTTGGCTTGTACACCATATCGTTGTCGAAGATAAAAAAATTGCACAGTTTAAACTACGCCAAAAGTACTCTAGCTAATCCTTTGCCTTTTGCAACACCCTACGCGCTAAGATAGGTCCTAGAAGTTCAAAAACGACCGTTGCGCCTATCACTACGGGCAAAATGATATCCTTAAGCTCCCCAAAACTTTGCGCCGCCATCAGCGCCATCCCTACTGCAACACCTGCTTGGGGCAGTAGCGTCAAGC
>JBNJHJ010000042.1:0-11014 GCA_051748365.1 Campylobacterota bacterium | reverse complement strand
AAGATCAAAGATAAGCTGTGCTAAATCCTCAATACTATAGATATCGTGGTGCGGGGGAGGTGAAATAAGGGTCACACCTTCGCTTGTATGGCGCAGTTTGGCAACAAGTGCGTTTACTTTATGCCCCGGAAGCTGTCCGCCTTCACCGGGTTTTGCCCCTTGAGCGACTTTGATCTGGATCTCTTGTGCACTGGCTAAATATCCCGGAGTCACACCAAAGCGTCCTGATGCAACCTGCTTGATTTTTGAATTTTTAATTGTGTCAAATCGATTCTCATCTTCCCCGCCTTCACCGCAGTTGCTCATACCGCCGATAGTATTCATCGCTTGGGCTAAGCACTCGTGGGCTTCAGGGCTGATGGAACCTAAACTCATCGCAGCAGTTGCAAAACGTTTAAAGATCTCCTCTTTAGGTTCTACTTTTTCAAGCTTTATCGCCTTTTTATCGCTTTTGAGTTGTAAAAAGTCACGGATCATCTTTTTATCACGCCCGTTGACAAGGTTTTTAAAACTCTCGTAATCTTGGATATTTCCCGTCTCTACGGCTTTGTGGATTGCGTGTACTACTTCGGGACCAAAATCGTGAAACTCCCCGTTTTGGATATGTTTGTAAAAGCCGCCGATCTCAAGAGGAAAGATTCTCTCTTGATTGTCAAATGCGTTTTTGTGAAAGTGTTCGATACGCTGATCAATATCTTCATAACCAAGCCCCGCAAGCAGCGGATACGCGCCTTCAAAACATGCATCAACCACTTCACGGCTTAAGCCGATAGAGTCAAAAAGCGATGAGTTTTTGTAACTTGCTGCAGTGGCTATTCCCATCTTTGACATGATTTTTAAGATACCGGCATTGAGTGCTGCAAGTACGTTTTTTAAACTTTTGTTTGTTTTGAGTTCGTTAAGCTGCTGCTTTTTACACTTTTCATACGCCGTTGCAAAGAGCATGTAGGGATAGATTGCCGTTGCGCCAAAGGCTAACAAAGAAGCTGCCATATGTGAATCTTGCACCTGTCCTGTTACAGAAACGATACTAGCGCGGCTTCTAGCGTTTTGAGCTAAAAGATAGCGGTGCACGCGACCCACTGCCATGAGCATCGGGATTGTTTTGTGGTTTTTATCAACGCTACTGTCATCTAAGATAATGATCTTTGCACCATCGTTTTTAACGCTTTTGTAGATCGTATCGCACAGTGATTGAAGCGCTTTTTGTAAACTGCCTTTGTAGTTAAGGCTAAAGACCTTGTATTTAAAAATAGCATCATAACGCGGACTTTTAGGATCCCCGTAACTTTTTAGCACTTCTAGCTTTTCATAACTCAAAATCGGAGACACGGTTTTAAGCCGTCTTGCTTTGCTTTCGCTTTCTTCTAAGATATTGCCTTTAGAACCAAATCCGGTGTTTAAACTCATCACAATCTTTTCTCGTATCGGATCGATGGGGGGATTAGTAACTTGGGCAAACTTTTGTTTAAAAAAGTCGCTAAAGTTTCGCTGTTTTGTTGAAAATGCAGCTAAGGGCGTATCATCACCCATCGAGCCCGTTGCCTCTTTTCCGCCTTCCATCATCGGTTCGATGATACTTTCTACCACTTCATGGGTAAAGTTAAAATATCGCTGCTTTGTTTTAAAATTTTCAATCTCTAACGCATCGGTATTTTTAAAAGGGATCTCAACATGTTCTTGCAGGTATCTTATCTCCTTATTAAGCCATACGTCATAGGGTTTTGAATCTTTGAGGTATTGGTTGATATCATCACTTTTAAGTACTTGCCCGTATTTTAGATCAAGTCCCATCATTTCACCGCTTTGCAAACGCCCACGCTCAAGTATCTCATCCTCGGGCGTTTCAAGAACACCGTATTCACTAGAGATAATAAGTCGTTTATCTTTGGTAATGATATATTTAGCAGGTCGAAGCCCGTTTCGATCAAGAACGCATCCGATATAGCGCCCATCGGTCACGCTTATTGCCGCAGGACCGTCCCATGCTTCAAACGAAACACTCATATACTCATAAAACGCACGCAATTTTGGATCCATTCGAGGAGAGTTTTGCCACGGTGCGGGCACTACGGCACGAGTTGCTTTGAAAAAATCCATCTTATTCACAATCAAAAACTCTAAAAAGTTATCTAAACTGGCACTATCGCTTGCTTTTGGCTGCAAAATCGGCAGCAGCCGCGCTAACTCTTCATCGGTAAAAACGTCACTTTCTAAGTTTTCGCTTCTTGCTTGTACATTGACGCGGTTTGCATGGATAGAATTGATCTCTCCGTTATGCGCAATCATCCTAAAAGGTTGTGCTAAACGCCATTGGGGCAGGGTGTTGGTAGAAAATCTTTGGTGAAAGAGTGAAAAACTGATCTCAAAATCCTCATCTTGAAGATCAAGATAAAAATGCTTAATAATGGTTGGCATTACTAAGCCTTTGTATGAGATCACTTGATTAGAAAAAGAACAGATATAAAAATCTTCATCATCTATCGCGTGTTCGGCCTCTTTTCGCGCAAGATACAGCAGCGCTTCAAAACGTTTTGTCGCCATGATTGAAGCCGGCGCTACAAAGATTTGCACTATTTTTGGCAACAGTGAAAGCGCCTGTTCTCCCAGTGCTTCGGTATCGATGGGCACCTCTCTTTTAAAAAGCACTTCTAAATCATTTTTTTTACAATACTCGGTAAAGGTTTTGATATGGTTATCATCTTTATAAAATATCATCGCCACAGCGTACTGCTTGGTCAGTTCGTACCCGTTTTGATGGGCGATCTTTTCCATAAATTTTGTAGGCATCGATAGCAGTAATCCCGCTCCGTCACCGCTTTTTCCGTCGGCTCCGACGCCGCCTCTGTGCATCATCCGCTCTAATGCACTGATAGCATCTTCAAGGTTTTTGTGTGAAGGTTTATTTTCGATACTTGCAAGCAGACCAAAACCGCAGTTATCTTTAAAAGTTGTTAATAAGTCATGCATTTTGACTTTCCTTTAATTGGATTTTAAGGTTTTTTATTGTATTTAGAAAACCTTTGCTATTTTAATTATACAAAAAAGTAACTTTAAATATACTAATTTTGAAGAAATTTACAAAATTGTCATTTTTTTCAAGAGAAGAAGCGGGGAACTTTTGTTACAATATTATAGCTTAAAGGAGGCCGTTATCGAAGGTTTTATCATCCGTGTTACACGCGCAAAGAACGAAGATATGATTGTTGATGTTTTGACGCAGCAACAGTTACTTACATTGTATCGCTTTTATGGGGCACGACACTCTGTTGTGAGTTTGGGCAACAAGATAAACTTTGAGATGGAGCAAAACGGCACGTTTATGCCGCGGATGAAAGATTTAATGCATCTTGGATATGATTGGCTGTTAGATAGAAACAAACTCTATATATGGCAGCAATTCACAAAACAGTTTTATTCCCACTTAAAAGAAGCAACAAATTTGGATAGATTTTATTTTGATCTTTTGCAAGAGAGTGCGCAAAGTTTTTCTAAACAAAATCCCAAAAGAGTGGTACTGCAAAACTATCTTAAACTTTTAGAGTATGAGGGGAGACTGCATCTTGATAGTAGTTGCTATATCTGTCACGAACGCTTAGGTCAAAAGATTTCATTGATGCAAGCTTTTTTGCCCGCGCATCCGGAGTGCGTGTTTGGTAACACATATGATAGTTTACAGATACGGCAACTCATGCAAAGTATGAAAAGTTTACACCTGAGTGACAAAGAGGTTGAAAGTCTGTATGAGATTGTAATTAAAGGGTTTTAGTCACTTACTTGTAACCTTGCCTTATTATCATAATGGTAAAAAAGAGTTGCAATGATCGACGTAGAAAAAGAGATACAAAAGCATTATCCAAACCTTCAAAAAACCCCACTGCTCAACAGATCAATCACACAGTTTATAAGCTCCCTTGCTCATCAAAAGCAGATCAACGATTTTTTACAGTCGCGAGCGCATCTGAGTTGTTTTGACTTTATTGATAGTGTTTTGGAATATTTTGAGTTTGATTACAAAATATCTGCAACATCACTTGAGAATATTCCTACAAGCGGTAGAGCCGTCGTGGTTGCAAACCATCCATTAGGAGGATTAGATGCTTTGGTGCTTTTAAAACTCCTTGGCAAAGTGCGCAAAGATATAAAGATAGTAGCAAACTCCTTTTTGCAAAGGTTTGAAGCCCTGCACCCTTTGATGTTGGAAGTGGATAATTTTCAACAAAGGCAGAGTAAGCGCAGCATCAACAATATTTATGAAACACTCAACAAAGATATGCTTGTGGTGATTTTTCCTAGCGGCGAGGTGAGTAGATTGGGACCCGGCGGAGTTAAAGACGGGAAGTGGCACAAAGGGTTTTTGAATTTTGCAAAAACCACTTCAAGTCCGATTTTGCCCATATTTTTAGGTGGCAAAAATTCAAAACGATTTTACTCAATCTCTACAATACATAAATCCTTGGCAACACTACTGCTTGCTGATGAGATGTTTAAACAAAAGGGTAAAAAGATTGAGGTAGTGGTTGGGGAGATTATTCCTTATGAGCATATTATGCCCACAGGGTTGCAGCTTGATAAGGTGTGCAAACTCTATAAAAAACACCTCTACGGCTTGGTAAAAGGCAGCGGGTACTTCCAAACACAAAAGGCTATCGCACACCCTGAAAGCGTACAAGATATTAAAAAGGAGCTTGAAAGTGCACAACTGCTTGGCAAAACCCGTGATCAAAAGAGTATCTATCTATACTCACCGCAAAAAGATGACGCACTCTTAAAAGAGTTAGGGAGATTGCGTGAGATCAGCTTTCGTAAAGTCGGCGAGGGGGTGAATAAAAAAAGAGATATTGATATGTATGATCTGTATTATGAGCATATTGTTTTGTATGATGTGGATGCTTTGGAGGTGGTAGGAGCCTACAGGATCGCACCGTGTGCAAAGATTGTACAAGATAGAGGAGTAGAAGGATTATATACCGCTTCTTTATTTGATTTTACAAAAGAGTTTCAACAGCACTATCTTCCCAATGCGATTGAGCTTGGGCGAAGTTTTGTACAGCCTAAATACTGGGGGACAAAAGCGCTTGATTATCTATGGCAAGGGATCGGCGCATATCTTGCCACACACAAGCAGATTCGCTATCTCTTTGGACCCGTAACGATTAGCGCTTCCTATCCAAAAATCGCAAAGGATGCGATCTTGCACTTTTATGATCACTACTTTGGCGCAAAAAAGAGTTTAGCTGCTGCAAAGATTACCTATGATTTTGAACGAGAAAAATCATTAGATATGTTTACACAAGAGTTAGATTATGATGATTATAAAAGCGATTTTAAAAAGTTGCGAAAATTTTTGATGCAGCTTGAGGTAACGGTACCGATGCTGTATAAACAATACAGTGAAATTTGTGAAAAAGAGGGAGTACAGTTTTGCTGCTATAGTGTCGATCCGGAGTTTTCAAACTGTATTGATAGTTTTATTGTCGTTGATTTGGAAAAATTGAAAGATTCACAAAGAAAGCGTTATATTCAAAATTAGTGGAGCGGGAAACCGGACTCGAACCGGCGACCCTCAGCTTGGAAGGCTGACGCTCTAGCCAACTGAGCTATTCCCGCATGAATGAAATTATAACAAAAAAAGTTTGTATTTTTCTTAAATAGACTCTACCTTGTCTCTTCCGCTATTTTTTGCTTGGTAGAGCGCTTTGTCACAGCGTTTGAAAAGTGAATTGAGCGTATCGCCCTTTGTGACTTCACTCACTCCAAAACTCATGGTGATGCTGCCTGCGATTTCATGCTTAATGGTGTGGATCTTTTTGCGTAGATTATCGCACACCTTGACTGCATCTTGGGCTTGGGTTTGAGGCATTAGCAAGATAAATTCTTCACCGCCCCAGCGAGCAAAGGTATCAAATTCACGGATATGACCACTTATCATATTCGCAATAGCAATAAGCATCTCATCACCTACTAAGTGTCCGTAATTATCATTAAAATCTTTAAAGTGGTCAATATCCATGATCGCAACAGAAAAGGTATTGTCGTAGCGCTGGAAACGTTTTAACTCACCGTGAAAGGTGCGTTCAAATTTAGCACGGTTAGCAATCCCTGTTAAGGCATCAAAAAAGGCTTGATGTTCATACGCTTTTTTCTGTGCTTGGATCTTTGATACGTCGCTAAGAGTTAAAAGATACTGCGTCTTGTCCTCTATTTCTATACGATCAATATGTAATGTGAAGGCTTTGGGCTGATTTTTGTTATCTAAAATCGAAACAATCTTTTCATTTTGTTCTAAATTGTTGTATTTCGATAAAAACTCCTCTTTATTGTCGGCAAAGAGATAATCTTTGTGTTGCACAAAAAGGTCAAAGAAGGAGTTGTATTTGGTATAAAACTCATGCAAACTTGAGAGATTGTGTAGCTGAAAAAAGGAGTTAGAGGCAAAGGAGATATGTTTAAAATCAGTTAAGACGATGATTGAGGAGGAGCTTTTGACGATATGGTCGATAATGATCTGCTGTTTTTTGTTTTCTTTTTCTAAATAGATCGCTTTTGCTAACTTTTCGACTCTTTTTTGCAGTTTTGTTTTATCAACGGGTTTGAGCAAGTACCCTTCAACTTGTAACTCTAGCGCTTCTACGGTGTAGTTAGAATCGCTATAAGCGGTGGTAAAGATGATGGGTTGTTTTGAATCGATCTGTTTAATCTTTTTTGCCATCTCAAGACCGTTTGATTTTGGCATATTGATATCACTGATAATGATATCGGGTTTGTGTTGTAAAAACTTTTCATACCCCTCAATTCCATCACTTGCTAAGATAAGTTCTTGACAGTATCTTTTTAGTGCTCTGCTGTATCCCTCCTGTATGCTTGCGTCATCCTCAACATACAAAATAGTTAACTCTTTGTAGATATCATCCATCAAATCTCCATTTTTTACCTGCATTAGTGAATTTTATTATAGCAAAAAACTACTTTTTGTACGATTGTATACTGTTTTGGCACTAAATAATCTTCATTTAACAAATCCTTGTATAAAATAAAACTATGTAGCAAAATTCCTGTAGTTAGTACTACTTATAAAGTTCAAAAATGAAAAGATTTATTGCATTTACGATGGTTGTTTCTATTTTGCTTTTTGGAGTGTTTTATCTTTTTATAGACAGCGCCAAACAAAATGAGATAGACGCGGTTGCTCAAAAGCAGTTACAGATGTTGCAAAAAACGTATGATACGGTTGTGCATATGCAGATACAATCTACGCAAAAAGATTTTGAATACCTTGTGATGAAAAATGAACAAGTACTGCATCTTTTACAAAATATTGAAAAAGACAAAGAACAGATACGGCAACTGTTGTATAACAGTTTGGTTAATGAGTATCGGCAGTTACAAGATAAAGATCTGCGACAACTGCACTTTCATCTACCAAGTGGAGAGAGCTTTTTGCGCTTTCATCAACCGAGTAAATACGGCGATAACCTCTTCTCAATACGTCCAAGTATTCAAAAAGCAAACCTGCAGTTGCAAAGCTTTCACGGATTTGAAGGCGGTAGGGTGTATCCGGGCTTTCGCAATGTATTTCCCATCATCTATGCAGATAAACATCTAGGTAGCGTGGAGTTTTCGCTACCTTTTGAAGCGATTAAAAAAGAGTTATATCAAATTTTAGAAGGGGAGTATTATCAACTTTTATACAGTAAACAAAGCACGGTGTCAATCGTTAGTCAAGAGTTTAGAGAAAACTTTACTCCTGCACCCATTAGTAGCAATTTTACGGTTGAACACAGTGGTATAGATTCTAGCGATAGAGAGAAGTTATCGCCCCAAACAGTAGGGCAACTGCATGGGCTTATAAAAGAAGATAAAAACGTAGAACCGTTGCTGCAATCCAAAACCGACTTTTATCTTCTGTTTGCGCTGGCAGAAGAAACATATTTAGCAAACTTTATCTATGTTGATACGGGACAATCTTCACTTGGTGCGTATATCCTTTCATATGAAAAGGTACCGCAGATAGCAATGATTATGACTAGGTATTTCTACATCACACTTATTGTTGCTTTGGCAACTGTTTTGTTAACCCTTGCAGCGCTATTTTGGCAGCGAAAAAAAGTTGCGCTAGAAGCTGCATACCAAAAGATTCGATCACAATCAAAGTTTTACACAAATCTTATCAATAATGCTCCCATTGCTATATATTATAAAGATTTAAAAGGGGAGTATAAAGAGTGTAACAGTAAGTTTTTACAAATATTTGGATTTCAATCACCGCAAGAGGTGATCGGGAAAAAAGACACAGAGCTTTTTCCCCTCAATGTGGTGCAACAGTACGCAGAGGTTGAGCAAGAGTTACTGCAACGTCAAATACAAAGTAAAGTCGTTGATACGATCGGGTATGATAGGCAAACACAACAGGTAGTTAAAAATCTGCAGATGTATAAAAGTATCGACTTAGATCAAACAAAAGCCAAAGGCTATATCGGCGCAATCGTTGATACCTCCGCCACAAAGAGAACACTTATGCAGCTTAAAAAGTTTTATAGTGCTTCACAATACTCTCCTGCAATCATTGTGATGACTGATGAAAAAGGAGTTGTTGAGTATGTCAATCCTGAATTTTGCAAGGTAACAGGATATGCAAAGCAAGACGTTTTGGCAAAAAGTGCGTATGATTTAGGTAATGGCGATAAAGAGCAGATGCGTTTGCAAATACAGCAAAATGGAGTTTATTTGGCAGAGTTGATCAATCATAAAAAAGATGGTAGCACTTATGTGCAAAAAACCCGTATTGCGCCTTATTATGATGAAAAAAAGAGTTTGGCAGGGTATATAAGTATAGGAGAGGATATTACAAAAATAAAAGAGTTAGAAAAGATTCAAAACGATTATACGCATACTTTGGAGTTGCAAGTTTCACAAAAGCTTAAAGAGTTGCGAAAAAAAGATTCTTTGTTGATACAGCAATCAAAAATGGCTGCAATGGGAGAGATGATCGGTGCAATAGCGCACCGGTGGCGTCAACCGCTCAATGCACTGAATATCAATATCCAACTACTTGAAGATGACTATAAAGATGGAGTTATCAATCTCAGTTATATTGAGGATTTTACGCAGCGAATGCTAGAAAAAATCGGATATATGGATCATACAATCGATGATTTTAGGAATTTTTTTAAACCCCAAAAAGAAAAAAGTTATTTTAGTGTTGTCAAATCGGTAGAAGATACCATAGCACTGATTGATGCAAGTTACAAAGCTTCAAATATCGATATCAAGATGCAAAGTTGTGATATTACATGTAACGCTTACGGCTATCAAAACGAGTTTAACCATGTGATGGTTAATATTCTTAAAAACGCTAAAGATGCTATTGTGGGCAACAACATTAAAAAAGGCAATGTTGTAATCAGTGTCAGCTGTATTGAGTTGTTGCAAGTAACGATAAGCGATAATGCAGGCGGTATTGAACCGCAAAATCTTTCAAAAGTTTTTGAACCCTATTTTACGACAAAAGATGCAAAAGAGGGAACAGGAATTGGACTGTATATGTCCAAAGTAATTATTGAGCAGAATATGGGCGGTAAAATTTGGATTGAAAATACGGATATCGGGGCAAAAGTCGTAATGACTTTACCCCTGCATTGAAAGTGATTATACCTTTGCAGCCTGTGCTAAGTCCCACATCGGCATAAAGATACCAAGAGCTAGCAGCAGTACAAGAGCGGCGATAAAGGCTAGCATGATAGGTTCGATATAACTTGACATATTATCAAGTAAGTGCTGGAACTTCATATCATAATAATCAGCTACTTTACCGATCATTGCATCCACGGTACCGCTGGTCTCACCGGCTTTTAACATTTGAATTAGCATGTTTTCAAGTAGCTGCGTATCGGTAAAGGCTTGGGCTAGATTTGAACCTCTTCCCACATTCAGTGCCACGCTTTCAAGCTTTTCGCGAATGATAGTGTTACTGATCAACTCTGAAGATGTTTCGAGTGCTTCGGTGATGGGCACGCCGCTTTTGACAAGTTCACCAAAAACCAAAAAGAAACGGTTCATCGAAGAGTAAAAGATAATATCTTTGATCAAAAATATCTTTAAAAATAATCTATCCATCTTGCGCTTGAAATCTTTGTTGTGTTTGTATGTATAATTAAGTGTAAAGATCGCTGCGATCAAGCCTGCTAAGACAAAAAGACCGTAATTGTTAAAAAGATGCTCAAGGTATAGAAGTACCTTTGTTGCCATAGGCAGTTCGGCATCAAGGTCTTCAAAAATCTCTTTAAACTTTGGCACAACAACCATAATCAAGATAGTAAAAGCAACCGCCATTGCCGCTAAGGTAATGAGCGGCTGTCTGATCGCTTTTTTAAATTTAGCGATATTGTCTCTTATGTTTTCCAAAATATCACTGAGCTTGTGCAGCGATTCGGCTAAGTTCCCCGTCTTTTCACCAAGCTGGATCATTGCAAGCGTGATATTACCTAATCTATCTTTAAACGGTTCCACAGAGTCACTCATATTGTGCCCTGAATCGATATCATCAGAAATCTTTGTAAGGATCTCTTTAAGTCCCGGATCGGTGGTATTGAGTGCTACTTCACTGACTGAATCGTGTATCGATAATCCGGCGTTTGTCATAACGGCTAGTTGGCGCATCGAGGCAACTTGTGCATGTAAACTGATCTTTTTTTTCGTTACCTGGTCTTTGATCGCTTCGGCAAAGTTTTTAATTCTATCTTCAAAAGGAGTCTCTCCCTCAAGTACTTTGAGCACCATACTTTTTGGATGTTTTTTTAAAATACGCTGCTTTGCTTCAAGTTTTGTGTTGGCTTTGACCAATTCAGTTATTTTTTTTCCCCGTGCGATGACGGTTACATCATAATATTTCATTATCTATCCTTTATCCCCGTGCAACTCTATACACTTCTTCAAGAGTAGTTACCCCTTGAGCAGCCTTTAAAATCCCATCTTCAAACATCGTGATAAATCCCTCTTCATCAGCTTGCTGTGC
>JBNJHJ010000041.1:0-11037 GCA_051748365.1 Campylobacterota bacterium | reverse complement strand
CCTCCCTCGGGGACAAACAGCTGCTCTTGCGTAACGCTTTGCGGCGGCTTGCCGATGCGAAGTTGCATACCGTTTTGCAATGCATATTTATAGTTACCGACGGGGTAATGTTTTAAAAATGAAGGGAGATGCGATACGTAGTAATCAAATGCTAACTTTTTATGTTTTGCCAATACGCTTAAGGAATACATCGCATTGGATTGGTTAGATCCATGAGAGATTATTTTTTTATATGCACCCAGATCACTCCTAAGCAGGGAGTAAAACTTTCTTGCTTTGTTGCCTGAAAACTCACTGCTTAGCAGATCATCACGTTTGATATAGTAATGTTTGCCTCGAAAGCTTACCCTCTCAATGGGTGAAGGAGTAAAGCCGTGCACACTTAGTTTCTATCGATACAGTTAAGATCTCTAAAGGCTTTTTGCAATCTTTGCACTACAGACTCTTCCCCTGCTCGAAGCCACTTTCTTGGGTCGTAATATTTTTTATTGGGTTTATCATCACCTTCTGGGTTCCCAATCTGTGCTTGCAAATAATCATGATTTTGCTTTTCATATCCGCGCACACCATCCCAAAATGCCCACTGCGTATCGGTATCGATATTCATCTTAATCACACCATACTCAAGTGACTCCGTAATCTCTTCTTGGCTGCTTCCGCTACCGCCGTGAAACACAAAGTTTACGGGCTTATCGCTAAGATTTTCTTTTTGGCTGATATACTCTTGTGATGCTCCTAGTATCTCAGGCTTTAACACAACGTTTCCGGGCTTGTATACACCGTGTACATTTCCAAAGGATGCAGCGATTGTGAACTTATCGCTAATGCTGCTTAAACGCTTATACGCTTCATGCACCTCTTGGGGTTGGGTATACAGCAGTGCATTATCCACATCGGTATTATCCACACCGTCTTCTTCACCGCCCGTGATGCCTAATTCTATCTCAAGAGTCATCCCTATCTTATCCATCCGCGTCAAATATTCTTGGCATGTTTGTAGGTTTTGATCAAGGTCTTCTTCACTGAGATCAATCATATGTGAAGAAAAGAGTGTTTTACCCGTTTTGGCAAACTCTTTTTCACTTTCTTGCAACAACCCGTCAATCCACGGAAGCAGCTTTCTTGCCGCGTGGTCGGTATGCAGCACTACAGGTACGCCGTAAGCTTGTGCCATCGTATGTACGTGCTGTGCGGCACTCACTGCACCTAAAATAGCCGCGTCGTTACCGCTTAGAGCCTTTCCCGCATAAAATCCCGCTCCACCGTGGCTAAGCTGCACGATAACGGGAGAGTTCGCTACTTTTGCTGCTTCCATCACCGCATTTATTGAATCACTACCCACTACATTCACCGCAGGAATTGCAAACTTATTGGCTTTAGCAATTGCAAAAAGCGTTGTTACGTCATCGCCTGTTACGACACCGGGTTTTATATGGTTTAAAACTTTTTCATTCAACATCGACTCTCCTTAGTATTTTGTAATCTTAGCATCTTCTTGTTGCTGTTTGGTTACTTCATTAAGACGTTGCTGGAACTTAGGCATCTTTAAATTTCTCTCAATTGTGGGCTTGACCACCTCATAGATATCTTTTTTATCATCAAGTAAGATGACGTGGTATCCAAACTCCGTTTTTACCGGCACATCGGTAAACTCTCCCACCTCTAGATCAAACACTTCACTTTCAAACTCAGGCACCATCTGTCCCTGACCAAAAAACCCAAGATCCCCGCCTTGCTGCGCTGAAGGGCAGGTTGAATGTTGCTGAGCTAACTTTTGAAAATCACTCTTTACATCACTGCTTTTTTGCAACTGATCGATATATTTTTTAGCCTCTTTTTCACTTTCAACCAAGATATGTCTCGCACGAACTTGCTCACTTGCTCTTTGTTCAAATCGCTCTTTATTATTTTCAAAATACTCTCGCATCTGCTCTTGACTGATCTCAATAGCATCCATCTGTTTACCCATCCACACTTCAAGCGCTAAATCTCTTTTGAGTTTTTGGAGCAACTGCTGATACTCTTTTTCTTTTTCAATACCGTTTTTAAGAGCATATTGCGTGATCAACTCTCTTTGAATGAGTTGCTCTTGCAAATTTTCTTTTGTCATGTTTTGACTTT
Organism: Campylobacterota bacterium; assembly: GCA_051748365.1. GTDB lineage: Bacteria > Campylobacterota > Campylobacteria > Campylobacterales > Sulfurovaceae > TCS-49. The sequence continues at coordinate 8,916 of JBNJHJ010000041.1, read as the reverse complement.
CTCTAGCTTGTTGTGGAATTTGCTGCATATAACTTTGCAAGTCTTGCTGTGTAATATCTACTCCATTTACGGTTGCGATCACTTCTGTTGCATGTAGTGATGCACAAAGTGTCATCGCTATCAATCCGCTTTGTATCATTTTTTTCATCTATACTCCTACTTTTTTTATTAAATTTTATCTAATTCTGCCTATTTTGGGCTTATAAGTGCTATATTGTAATGGAAAGCTACTCCTGTTTCATGTGCAGATCCATTTGCGGAAAGGGAATAGAGATACCCTCTTGATCAAAACGTAGCTTCACAAGTTCGGTTAAATCCCATTTAAGTCCCCAATAATCTGCACTTTTTACCCAACCTCTTACATAAAAGTTTACACTGCTATCACCAAGCTCTCCTACAACTACCATCGGCTCGGGTTCTTGCAGCACTCTCTCATCACCGCTAATAACCTCTTGTAACACCTCTTTTGCCTTTTTAAGGTCATCATCATAGCCGATACCAAACACAAAATCCACGCGTCTTGTCTCTTTTGCGGAGTAATTTGTAATCGTATCGCTTGTAATACTTGCATTGGGTACGACTATGGATTTATTATCCGGAGTAGTCATAAAGGTTTGAAAAATAGTGATCTTTTCAATCGTACCGCTTTCTCCGCCAGCTGTTACATAATCACCCACTCCAAAGGGTTTTAAGATAATAATCATCATCCCCGATCCTACATTAGAAAGGCTATCTTTAAAGGCTAAACCTACCGCCAAACCTGCTGCACCGAGTACGGCAATGAAAGAGGTCGTCTCAATACCTAGCTGCGCTAATGCCGCAAGCGCGATAAAAACTAACATAATGCCGTAAAGTACGCTTTCTAAAAACCCTATAAGCGTATCATCCATCTTTGATTTTCGCATCAATCCTACAACGATATCGGCTAATTTCCTAGCCACCATCTTTCCGATAAAAAATATCAGTGCCGCTAACGCGATATTGACTATCCACTGCATCACTATACTTGAAAAGCTTTCCATTGTGTTCCTTTATAATTTGATTTTAACTGTTGTTTGCATCCAAATCTTTGCATCAAGTTTTTTTTGAAAATAAGTCTTTAACTCCAAAAGATCTTCTTTTTGCAATATTGCATCAGAGATCACTTCAACCTCCAAAAAGACGCTTTTGTCACTTGATCTTGATATTGACAAAACTTTGTAATCGACATCGGTTTTTGAAAGAGAGACGCTTTGTTCTTGAACAAGCTTGTTTTGCGTAACATTTTGCCAAATAATATCCGAAAAAGCAAATCCAAGCGGGATTGACACGATCACTAAACTAGCAGCTGTATATAAAATCCCCTTTTTTGCCCGTACCAACGGCGCATATCCTAGGACGATAAAGGTCAAACTCGCAGCGATGGTAATGCCCACTAAGTTGGTAATAAAAAGCAAAAATGAACCTAAAATCACCTCGCTATCAAGCCATCCGATCCCAATACCCGTAATCGCAAGCGGCGGTACCAATGCCACGGCAATAGCAACACCTGCTAATGATTTAGCTACCTCTTCTTTAGAGTTTGCATACGCTGCAGCCACCCCAGAAAAAATCGCGACCAATAGATCTAAAATATTTGGCTTCAATCTCGCTTCAATCTGTGACGTATGCAGTTCAATGGGCATCAAAACCGTAATCAATGCACCCGCAAAAAGTGCAAGCAACACGCCTGTAGCTATCGTTGTCGCACTTGATCCTATCATCTTGCCGTCATTGCGCACCACACCCATTGAAAGCGATACAATAGGTGCCATCAACGGCGCTAAGATCATCGCCCCGATAATCACCGGACCTGAATCCAAAAACAGCCCAACCGTAGCAAGTAGCGTACTGACAATCATCAATACAATATAAACCGAACTCAGCGTTGCGGCACTGTTTAAAGCAGTAAACAGCTCTTTAAAATCCTCTGCATCGGCTTTTTTAAAAAGCGGCAAAGAGTTTTTCAAAAGTAGCTTTTTATACTCCCCTTTAGGCAGGTTTTGTATCTGTAAACTCTCTTTATCCTCACTGTTTTCAATCGCTTCTGTATTTACGTTTTTATCCAGATGCAGTTTTAAAGCATCTTTATTGACTTGTAAAACCACCTCTTTAGCAGATACCCCTACTCCATCGACTAAATAATCGATCCCCTGTTGGTTGCTTGTGATTTTTAAACTTTCACTCTTAATCAGCCCCATACTTTTTGGCAACCGTGAAAGAGAAAAGCGCTTGTAAAAAAATAAAATAAACACTAGATAGAGATAGGAAAAGATACTTTTAGGCGCTAACACCAAAGCATTTAATTGCCCGTCATGCAGCGATTTATCTTCACTGATAAAGCCGTCTTTGAGATTATGTTCATAAATCATCACTCCCGTTGCAACCGTATCGACGACATTTTCACCGTCCGTTTCGATTTTGTAGGGGTTAAACTGTACACGCTTTAAATTACGAAAAAACCGCTTTATCTTTTTATACAATGAATCATCGGGCAAAATCTCTTTGTTCATTCCATACACATCCCCAAAGATCACACTTGTATACACGATATTATCATTTGCGCTTAAGATATCGATCGTAAAGAGGTTTTCTGCCTTAAACGCATTGTCAACTGTCTCTTTATAATTGCCGGGCAACCCGTAGCTTTTGATCGCTTTGACGCACTCTTTATTGGCCAAAATCGCTACTTCAATATCTTGATACATCACTTTATTTAAAAAAACTTTGACATTTTCATCGCTAAGATAGGTAAGATACAACCCCTCCGCGTCAAACTCTTCTAAGTTTATAAAGGTATCTAAAGTTGTTTTTGTAACATCTGCTTTGTAGGTGCTTTCAATGTAGGCTTTGATCTTTGCAACTTCATTATCATCGGCATTTTTATCAATGACGATATAGGCTTTGCTATACACAAAGTATCCTTTTATAATACCCCCTAAAAGGGGTATTTTGATTAATGTAAAAAGTGTCTGACGGTGCTAAAATACAGTGCCATACCGTGTTCATTAGCCGCTTGGATCACCTCATCGTCTCGCATGCTACCGCCGGGTTCAATCACCGCTGCTACGCCTGCACTTGCTGCGGCGTCGATACTATCGCGAAACGGAAAGAATGCTTCACTTGCCATGCACGATCCGCTGACGTCAAGTCCCTGTTCTTTTGCTTTTTTAAGCGCACATTGTGCAGCATCTACACGACTTGTCATTCCCATTCCCACAGCAACCATCGCGCTATCTTTTACATACACTACGCAGTTACTTTTTGTAAGTCCGGCTACTTTGTACGCAATCTCTAAATCTTTCATCTGCTGCGCAGTTGCTTCTTTATTACTTTTTAGATGCGCCTTTTTAACCTCGTTTTCACAGATACAGTCGCTATCTTGAAATACAAATCCCCCGTCGATATGTTTAAAATCTACCGGATCTTTTGCCACAACTAAATGTTTTGTATTTTGGCTAAATAGTTTCAACCGCTTTTTCTTTGCAAACTCTTCTAACGCTTCTTTTTCAAAATCCCCTGCAATCACCACTTCCAAAAAGATCTCATTCATCTTTTGCGCCAACTCTTTTGTCACGACTCCATTTACGGCAACGACGCCGCCAAAGGCTGAAAGCGGATCGCATTTCAATGCTTCATTATAGCTTGAGACAAGATCGTCTTTGATAGCAAACCCGCAAGGATTTCCGTGTTTGACGATACATACGGCAGGCTCATCCCCAAAACTACTTGCAATCTTGACCGCCCCGCTCATATCATTGAGATTATTAAAACTCGCCTCGCCTTTTAACGTCGTAAAGTTTTTGCTAAAGTGCGTATCAAACTGATACAGCGCGCCCTTTTGATGCGGGTTTTCGCCATATCGCGTATCTTGTACCTTATCTCCGACGATAAACTGCTTTTGCCCAAACCCTTCGTTAAAGCGTCCATTCATATAGTTTGCAATCATCGCATCATAGCTAGCGGTATGCTCATACGCTTTGACCATCAACTCTCTTCGCAACTGCGCATCTACGTTTTTTTCTTCTAAACGTTGCGCAACGACGCTGTAATCGGCAATATCCGTTACGATCAAAACGTCTTGAAAGTTTTTCGCAGCACTTCTAACCATCGCAGGTCCGCCGATATCGATATTTTCAATAATCTCATCAAAATCATCGGTTTTTGCGATCGTTTCTCTAAACGGATAGAGATTAACACACACAAGATCGATCCCCTCTATGCCGTGTTGCTGTATTGTGTCTATGTGGCTTTTTGTGTCTCTTTTGTACAGTATCGCTCCGTGAACGTAGGGATTAAGTGTTTTTACTCTTCCATCTAGCATCTGCGGAAACTTTGTCACTTGCGTTATATCGATCGCTTCCACTCCTGCATCTTGCAACGCTTTTAGCGTTCCTCCCGTACTTACAATCTCAAATCCTACCCCGACTAACCGTTGGGCAAACTCAACTACACCGCTTTTGTCACTAACTGAGATCAATGCTCGCATTCTTAACCTTTATTTCATCTAATTTTTATGCAATTTTATCTAAAGTTATTTAAACTCCGTTAGCCAACCCCTTCAGCGCCAACTTTTTGATCTCAAAGATGATCTCTTTTTGTCTTTTGTAGATATATTCAAGCACATACCCCTCATCGGGTTCCTCCATCTCAAGTAAAACGATCGCTTTGCAGTACTTGTGATCAAGTTCGTCAAAACGGATCAACTTGCCGTAAATTTGTGTTTGAAAAAAGCCATCATCGTGTGTCTCTACAGGAACGCGAAACGACACCGATACGCGTCCTTGGACAAACTGCTGCTTTATAGCAACAGGAAATTTGATCGCAACTGAGCGCATCGAAAGGTCAAGTATCTCCCCTGAATGGATCGTTTTTTCCTGCTTCATCTTTATTGGAAAACGAAAATCACTCTGTACTCGTGTTGTCTCTCTATTATTTGCAGAAAACTCTAGAAATTGCGGATGGGTAAAAGCAGCAATATTTCGTTTGAGATCCACATAATCTACAGCAACTTCTACATCTTTTGGGAGTGACGATGATTGCAATACCGTCTTTTTTTCTATCTGCATCGTATACAGTTGTATATTTTTAGCTTTGACAATAATAGTATCAGCCTCTACTTTTTCAATATACGCATTGGTTGCAATGTGTACTCCCTTGTAAATATTAAGCAATTTCAATGGCGACTGCGCGTACATTATATTACTAAAATAATAAAACAGACGCTCTTTTTGTTCCATAGATTCTTTAATCTGACAGCACTCATAATAATCATACCGCTTTGCTAAATCCAGGTCAAGGGCTTTATTTGAAAAGAATTGATCGATTGCCGTAACGGCTGCATTAAGATCGTCATCTTTAATGCTTAGTAGTGCTGATTTTAAAAAGGGAACTATCTCATTCTCAAACACTTCATAACTAATCTTGTCATTTAACTGCTCCAACCCCTCTTTTAATGTATCATAGGTTCTATTTTCACTCATTATAGCATACCCATCAGAACCCCAACTTGCTACGGTAGCACTCTCATCAATATACTCTTTGAGATACTGCACAAGCTCCTTACTAAATTGATACGCCACATAGTTTCCGTGCTCTTTGACAATTGTTTGTAAATTCGCAATCTCTATCAATACCAAATTCACGCTACACGCTTGGGTGCTGTCTTTGTGTGCTACATGGTTTTTTAACTCTTCGATAAAACGCAAACGATTTATAACGGCATCGACACTGTTTTTTTGCAGCAGCGATTGGTCATGTAGCAGTGTAAAGCTCACAACTTTTGTCTCATCCAACCCTTTACCGATGCTGAGCATAAAAGTCTGTTTTTGCCCGCTTTTGAGTGCAAACTCCATGAACTTTTGTTTATTATTAGATTGCAAAAACTCGACAAATTCGGTGTATTTACCGCTTTGTATAAACTCTTTATTAAACGCATCGACACTGTCACATTCTAATAACTCTTTTAACTCCGTGCAGATATGTGTTGCTTGCATCTGATTGATAAAAACAAAAAAATGCATCCTTGCGTGCAAAAGGTTTTGGTAGCGTTTTGTATCAGCTTGAATCTTGTACTCAGCAGTGATCTGTTTGACAAGTGTTTGAAAAAGTTTTTCCAACTGCGGCTTTGGAGTCTGTTTAGCGTTGACGGCATCTACTTTGTACCGTAAAGCGTTTTTCAAAAAGGTAGCATTGCTTTCATAGGGGGTTAAAATCACTTTTTTTGCAGCCATTGAGTGTAGCGTTTGAAAAAGAGTTTTGATATCTTTACCGCTAAAATTCACAAAAATGATATCGATCTCTTTACACTTTTGAGGCTGCTGTATAAATGCCTCATAGCTATAAAATGCCACACTCTTAAATATCTTTTGATAATAGGGGTCTTTCTCCTCTATATCTTCATAAACATATGCAACATTTAAAACTTTGCTGTAGTGCAAAAACTTTTCATCAGCCATCAAATCCCTTTGGCATTTTTATGTTTTTTGATGTTCAATGATATAGTTTTTTTAATTAATCTTTGATAAAAATTGCACCTACAGCTTGTAATTTAACGCATTATCACACCAATATCATTTTAGCCGTATACGGACCGATTCTTCATGGGCAGTTAAGCCTTCGATATTTGCAATCTTTGCACACTGCATTCCCACCTCTTGCATCCCCTTTTTACTCATGCTGATAATAGAGGATTTTTTCAAAAAGTTTTCAACGCTGAGGGGAGAGTAAAACTTTGCCGTCCCACCTGTAGGCAGCGTATGGTTTGGTCCTGCGATATAATCTCCGATAGGCTCGGGAGTATTTTCTCCTAAAAATATCGCTCCGGCGTGCTTGATATAAGGCAACAGTGCATGCGGATTGTGCGTCATCACTTCTAAGTGTTCCGGGGCTATCTCATTCATCAGCCGTGTCGCTTGTTCCATATCTTTTGTAATAATAATAGCACCGCGCTCATCGATAGATTTTTGCGCTATTTCGTTTCTTGAAAGTACTTTAAGATAGTTTGCGATCTCTACAACCACCTCATTGGCTAAACTTTCACTGGGAGTGATGAGGATCGAACTTGCCATCTCATCGTGTTCAGCTTGGCTAAGCAGATCAATAGCGATATACTTTGCATTTGCCTCACTATCTGCAAGTATCCCTATCTCACTTGGTCCTGCGATCATATCGATATTTACCTCTCCGTACACAAGCTTTTTAGCCGTTGCGACAAAGATATTGCCCGGACCCGTAATTACATCGACTTTGGGCACTGTTTGCGTACCATACGCCATCGCCGCAATCGCACTTGCCCCGCCTACTTTATAGATTTTTTGAATACCGCATAGATGCGCAGCAGCTAGCAGCAGTTCATTGATCTCATTATCCGGGGTAGGAGTGGTGACAATAATCTGCTCAACTCCTGCAACTAAAGCAGGAATTGCATTCATCAATAGCGAACTGGGATAGGCGGCTTTGCCTCCCGGTATATAAAGTCCCGCCCTATCTACAGGCGTTACCTTTTGCCCAAGTACATTACCGTTTTTTTCATAATCTAGCCATGACTTTGGCATCAACTTTTCATGATAGGATTTAATCCTCTCGTATGAAAGGTGCAGCGCCTCTTTTGTCTGTGCATCGATCCTTTCATACGCCTTTTGCATCGCATTGGCATCTATAACTAACTCATCCTCTACTTGCGGGCTCCACCGATCAAACTTTTGGATATGTTTCATAAGCGCTGTATCGCCGTCTTGTTTAATCTCTTTGATAATACCGCTAACGATATCGCTTACGCCATCAATATCCATCTTACCTCGACTTAATAAACTGTTGAAATTTTGTGTAAAATCTTTATCTTTTGTATTAATAATCTGCATCATCATCTCACTAATCTTGAATTTGATACAATTATATCAAAAAAAGGATTTTCACGCTTTGAATTGGATTGATATAGATAAAAATCATGTCTGGCACCCCTACAACTCCCTGCCTTCTAAAACCAAAATCTTGCCTGTAAAAAGTACTTTTAATACCACCATCACCCTAGCTGATGATACGCAATTGATTGATGGGATGAGTTCGTGGTGGAGTGCTATTCACGGCTATAATCACCCACGACTCACCCAAGCATTGACCAAACAAGCAGCGGTGATGCCCCATATCATGTTTGGCGGCTTAGCCCATGAACAAGCTGCCCTATTAAGCTATGAGTTAGCAAAACTTTCACGGCTTGAGAGTGTATTTTTGTGTGATTCAGGTTCGGTTTCTGTAGAAGTAGCACTCAAAACCGCTATCCAGTACCAAGAAGCGTTAGGTAAAAAGCGTTATAAATTCATCGCTTTAGAAAATGCGTACCACGGCGATACGCTTGCAGCTATGAGTGTGTGTGATCCAAACAACAGTATGCACTCCATCTACGGCAGCTACCTGCCAAAGCATATCTTCGCACCCGCGCCCTCTCTTGGCTATGATAACGATGTGCGTGAAGATATCGAAAAACTCACACAGGTTTTTAAAGACCATGCTCATGAGTGTGCAGCGATGATACTAGAACCCGTTGTACAGGGTGCGGGGGGCATGCGTATCTATAATCCCGCGTATGTAGCAGCTGCGCGTAAACTTTGTGATGAGCATCAAATCTTACTCATTGCCGATGAGATCGCAACGGGCTTTGGGCACACGGGCAAGATGTTTGCTTGCGAACATGCGGGTATTTTGCCCGATATCATGACTGTAGGCAAGGGATTGACGGGCGGCTACATGACGATGGCAGCGATGCTCACAAGCAAAAAAGTCAGCGACACCATCTCCAACAATCCTCCGGGAGTGGTGATGCACGGACCTACCTTTATGGCAAACCCCCTTGCATGTGCCGTGGCACTTGAGAGTTTGAAGTTGCTACAAGAGCGAGAC